>JAENYW010000346.1 GCA_016841555.1 Tepidibacillus decaturensis | reverse complement strand
GTTCCTGTTGTTCCAGTACCTTCGATAATGGTTCCTGTTTTTGGAGTAAAACTTATTGTAGAATTTTCATTGATACCACTGACAGTATCATTACTAATAGCACCTTCTAGATAAATTTTAAAGTTATCGATATAAAATTTAAACGTATCACTTCCACTATGCCCTCTAAAAGCAATGACTGTATAATCGTATTCAGGATCATTTGGGATTGATATTGTTCCTTTTATGTCCTGCCATACCCCTGTTTTCGATTTATCTGCCTTATTGGGAGTGTGATACACTCTATGATCAGGATTACTGGTATTCGTATACATGTTGTACCAATAGATACCGTTGTATTGGATAGCAGTTTTCTCTAAATAAATTTTATAGTCATAGTTATACATTTTCCCTTTATCGAAATGGATTGTTTTATGAACTTGACTTGTTCCTTCTGGATTAGCTTCTAGTTTTAGAACATTATTTCCACTAAAATTTATAACACTAGGCTGAATGGTGTTATTGTAATATATCCATTTTGAATAACCAGATAAGCTTTCAAAATTATTTTCATGAAGGACTTGTTGAGGTGTCGTTGTAACTTCATCTGCTTTAATAGCAACATTTTCCCCTAGCATATTATCTAACTTTGTGGCTATAACGTTATCTACAGGGACTAATGCTTGTCCTGCAAGACTACTTAAATAATAATAGCCATTAGATTTGGTTAATACTCCTGTTATATAACCACTAGGTATTGTTGACATTTCTCCTGTTGATGAGGTGCTGTCTGTTTGTAAGTGTGCAGATATAATATCAGATATTACTTGTTTTGCTTGTTCTTCACTCCCTGATGTTGCAATCTGTCTAGCACCTTTCCAAGCAGCTTCACCAACAATTTGTTTCGCATTGTAGGCATTGAAGCCTATCATACCGCCCCATGTTAAAGCTAGTACAACAGGTAATGCTATAGCGTATTGAACATAATCCCCTCTTTTATTTTTAAGAATCTTTATTAACTTAGAGTGTATAGACAATTAAAACCACCCCTATCGTAGTAAAATAAATAAAAGGTGCAAAAGGAATAGGCTTTTTATTTTTTAATACATATTGCTTATATATACCGTATATAAGAGCGACAAAAGAAGATAAGGCTAAAATAATCAAAACACCATATCCTAAAGCAATACCTAAGCTAAAAACTAGCTTAATATCTCCTCCACCTACCCAATTTTCGTTTATTAGGGCTAAAAGTAATAAGACACCACCTGTTACTGTACCGCTAATAATTGACTCTATAGGATTGGATAATAATATCCCTCCCGATAGTGCTATCAGTATCCATGTAACATCGGGTATTATATGAGCTCTTGCATCATAATAAGCACTTACCGTTAATGAAATCCAAAATATAGTTATTAAAGCTAAACTCCACCAATCCATTTTAATCCCACCTTTTTACCAAACTGTTCCTGTTTTTGTTTTGCTTTCTATCTCATAGACATAACTTTTTTGTATGGTGTTATTAGGTGTAGAACCAACTAAGTTCCATACAAATTCAAATGCTTTATTTGTTAATTCTGCTTCAACTGTTGCTTTGGCATAGTCCGCATATATTCCCGATTCTTCTACGATCTGAATATGAACGATATCCCCAAAATCTCCAGCCATTGATTCAAATATTTCTGTTGCTCTAGTGGTCGCTTCGCTTGTATCTAACGTCCTAGCATAACTTCTTGCTCCTTCTCTAGCAGCAGCAAACGAACCGTGGTAGACAATACTACGACTAGATAGGTCAAACCCGAAAAATATAATAGTGGATAGCACAATTAATGCTAAGGCAGCACTTGCTAAATCTCCTCTTTTGTTTTGTAAAATCCTATTCATTTTCTTCATATCAAACTCACCTTTAATTGGAATTTGTGATTCTTACTTTCGTTCTACTTGTGCTTTCTGCATCTAAAACAATTTCCCCTAACTCTACTGCTGATGTTGATATATTCATTACTCTCTCGATAGCGGTTAATACAGTGGATATGAATACCGTTTTTACGCGCGCTTTTGCATAAAAGTAATACTGATCTAAGTCCTGGTATTCGTCACGATTGGTTGGTACGCCATCTCCTGTGACTGCGGTACTTATTCCTGAACTAACTGGCTCACCATAAGTTTCGAAGATATATACTGTTATTCTTGTTGATCCATCGG
>JAENYW010000010.1 GCA_016841555.1 Tepidibacillus decaturensis | reverse complement strand
GGGAGCAGCTGGTTTAACGAGCTCTAGCTCAGAAATGGCAAGTAAAGCAGGTAATGGACTTGAGTTGAATCTTTCCAAAGTACCTAGACGCGAACCTAACATGTCTCCCTATGAAATTATGTTATCGGAATCCCAAGAAAGAATGCTTGTTGTGGTGAAGAAGGGTAAGGAAGAAGAGGTAAAAGAGGTGTTTGATAAATGGGGCCTTTTTTCTGCTGAAATCGGCCGTGTAACAGATGATGGGCTATATCGAATCATTGATGATGGTCAAGTAGTTGCTGAGATTCCTGTTACTACTTTAGTTGATGATGCACCTGTATACCATATGCCTTCCGAGGAGCCAGATTATTATAAGGCCTTTCAAGCAATGGAAAAGATAGAGTATGAAGAGCAAAAAGATCTAAATAAATTGCTAATTGATCTACTTTCCACTCCAGATTTAGCAAGTAAGGAGTGGGTATATAAGCAGTATGATCATATGGTAAGAACTAGTACGGCAGTGAAGCCTGGCAGTGATGCTGCTGTAATTACTATAAGAGGAACGAATAAGGCATTAGCGATGACAACGGATAGTAACGGTAGATACATTTACCTTGATCCTTATGTTGGAGGAGCAATTGCTGTTGCTGAAGCAGCAAGGAATGTCGTATGCTCTGGGGCTGAACCATTAGGAATTACAGATGGCATAAATATCGGGAATCCTGAGAAGCCAGAAATTTTTTGGCAGTTTGAAAAATCTGTTGATGGTATAAGTGAGGCATGTAAAGTATTAGAGACTCCTGTTATAGGTGGAAATGTTAGCTTCTATAATGAAACAAGCGGAAGGGCAATACATCCAACGCCGATTGTCGGAATGGTTGGCCTTATTCATGATCAGAATCATATAACGGATCAAGGCTTTAAGCAAGCTGGAGATAGCATTCTATTATTAGGTGATACCTATGAAGAACTTGGAGGTTCAGCCTTTCAAAAACTACTATCTAACAAAGCAGAAGGAAGAGCACCAAATATCGATTTAGAAAAAGAAAAGAAGGTACAACAGACTACCTTAAAAGCAATTCAATCAGGGCTTATTCAATCTGCACATGATATTAGTGATGGCGGTCTAGCTATAGCAATTGCGGAATCTTGTATTTCTGGTAATCTAGGAGCAACTATCACTTTATCAAGTGATATAAAAGCAGAAGCTTTCCTATATAGTGAAAGCCAATCAAGAATTCTATTGTCCGTGTCGTCGGAAAATGTAGAAAAAGTAAAAAATATTGCCCAGGAAATAGGAGTATCTTGTCAAGAAATAGGTAAAACAACAGAAAAAACATTAGATATATCCTATCAAGGGAAACAGGTTGTCCATCTCCCTATTGAAAAAATAACAAAAGCTTGGAAGGATGCGATTCCGTGTTTGATGGATTAATATTAGACAAAATGAATGAAGAGTGTGGTGTCTTTGGTGTATATAACCATAATGAATCTCCGCAATTAATCTATTATGGATTGCATGCGCTTCAACATCGTGGCCAAGAAAGTGCGGGAATTTGTACTTCGAATCATCATTCCTTTACCCATCATCGAGGGATGGGATTAGTAACAGAGGTATTCAGTAATAAGGAAATAAACGATTTACGTGGAAATATGGGAATTGGTCAGGTTAGATATTCTACAACTGGTGAAAGCTCATTACAAAATGCCCAACCATTAATATTTAAATACCGAGGGGGAGAAATCTCTATTGCCACAAATGGCAACTTAGTCAATGCGGCACAAATTCGTAATCAATTAGAAAAGCAAGGCTCTATTTTTCAAACAACAAGTGATACTGAGGTGATTGCCCATTTAATTGCAAGATCGATGTATGATAATATCGAGGATGCTGTGAGAGAGGCGTTGGGTGTTATTAAAGGGGCATATGCGCTACTTATCATGACAAATGACACATTAATTGCAGCATTAGATCCGAATGGCTTACGTCCGCTTGCTTTAGGAATATTGGATAATGCTTATGTTATCTCCTCTGAAACCTGTGCTTTTGATACTGTTGGAGCTGCTTATATTCGAGATATTGAACCTGGTGAATTGCTTGTTTTAGATCAAGAAGGGATAAAAACACAGCGTTTTTCTGTTCAGACAAGAAGAGCGATTTGTAGCTTTGAATATATTTATTTCGCACGTCCTGATAGTGACATTGATGGAATTAATGTGCATTTATCAAGAAAAAGATTAGGGAAAAAGCTAGCGGAAGAGCATCCAGTAGAAGCAGATGTTGTAACTGGTGTTCCAGATTCAAGTATTTCTGCAGCAATTGGTTATGCAGAAGCCTCTGGGATTCCTTATGAATTAGGCCTAATAAAGAATCGTTATATTGGACGAACCTTTATTCAGCCTAGTCAAGAGCTACGAGAAAAGGGAGTCAAAATGAAGCTGAGTGCTGTCCGTAAAGTAGTAGAGGGAAAAAGAGTTGTGATGATTGATGACTCCATTGTAAGAGGTACAACTAGTAGAAGAATTGTAAAGATGCTTAGGGAAGCAGGAGCAACAGAGGTTCATGTTCGGATAAGCTCACCTCCTGTAAAAAATCCTTGTTACTATGGTATTGATACATCGACAAGAGAGGAATTAATTGCAGCAGATAAGAGTATAGAGGAAATGAGAGAGTACATTCAGGCTGACTCACTGTCATTCTTAAGTACAGAAGGAATGATTGAAGCAATTGGAAGGAAGAGCAATGAGGTGAATCGAGGACATTGCTTAGCTTGCTTTAATTCAGAATATCCAACAGAGGTTTTTTCTGAACCGGTTAAAATAGAAAAAATGGCATGGGGGCAGGGGAATGAGTGATGCATATAAAAAGGCAGGCGTAGATATTGATGCTGGTAATGAAGCTGTCAATCGGATGAAGCAGCATGTTCAAAAAACCTTTCGTGAAGAAGTGAAGACTGGTTTAGGGGGATTTGGTAGTTTATTTGCTTTGAAGGAATATAAGCACCCTATTCTCGTATCAGGAACGGATGGTGTGGGAACGAAGCTAAAGCTTGCATTTGAAATGAATATCCATGATACGATTGGCATTGACTTAGTTGCAATGTGTGTAAACGATATTCTTGTTCAGGGTGCAGAACCTTTATTTTTCCTTGATTACATTGCAACAGGTAAGCTATATCCCGAACAAGTGGAGGATATTGTTAAAGGTATAGCTGATGGTTGCCAGCAAGCTAATTGTTCCCTTGTTGGTGGAGAAACGGCTGAGATGCCAAGTATGTATACAAATGGGGAATATGACGTTGCTGGTTTTGCTGTAGGTGTCGTTGAGGAAGAAAAGTTAATTGATGGTTCTATCATTCAAGAAGAAGATGTAGTGATAGGTTTAGCATCAAATGGTATTCACAGTAATGGGTATTCCCTAGTAAGGCATTTACTATTTGAACAGCATAATTATAAGCTATCTGATTTTATTCCAGAAATCGGTGGTACATTAGGGGAAGTATTAATAAAGCCAACGAGAATTTATGTGAAACCAATTTTAGAAATGCTCAAGCAAATAAATATAAAAGGAATGGCTCATATTACGGGTGGGGGATTATTAGAAAATATTCCTCGAATTTTACCTAAGGGACTCCAAGTAGATATTGATTTATCTTCATGGGATCGTCCACCGATTTTTGACTTTTTACAGAAGCTAGGAGAATTAAAGGAAGAAGAACTGTACCGTACGTTTAATATGGGCATAGGGTATGTTTTAGTAATAGGTAAAAACGAGCAAGAACATATAGTAGAGCTAGCAAATAAGCTTGGAGAACAAGCCTTTGTCATTGGTCGTGTGAATAAAGGGGACCAAGGGGTGGTGCTTGGGAGATGAGTAAAAGAATGAAAAATATTGCTGTGTTTGCTTCTGGTAATGGTTCTAATTTTCAAAGCTTAGTGGATGCGGAGAAACAGGGAAATTTATCTGGTAATATAAAGCTATTAATTACGGATAAGCCTGCTGCATATGTGAATCAGAGAGCAAAGAAAGAGGATATTCCTGTATTTTCCTTTGAAGCGAAAAAATATCAGAGTAAGGAAGCGTATGAAGCGGTTCTTGTAGAAATACTAAAGGAAATGAACATTGATTTAATTGTACTTGCTGGATATATGCGTTTAGTAGGAACAACACTACTATCTGCTTTTCCTCATCGGATTATTAATCTTCATCCATCATTACTTCCGTCATTTACTGGGAAGGATGCGATTGGGCAAGCCTTAGCATATGGTGTTCGTTATACAGGGGTAACGGTTCATTTTGTGGATGAAGGAATGGATACAGGAGCTATTATTCTTCAAAAGGTAGTCCCTATTTTACAACAGAACACGATTGAAACCTTAACAGAAAAAATTCATCAGGTGGAGCATGAACTATTGCTTGAAGCAGTAAATCATATTCTGGATGAAAAAATAGAAATTGATGGTAGAAAAGTTTCGATAAAAGGAGAGAAATAAGGAAAAATGAGGACTCAAAAGCGTGCATTAATTAGTGTTTCAGACAAATCGGGAGTTATAGAATTTGCCAGCGGCTTAAGTAAGTTAGGCTTCGAAATTATCTCTACAGGAGGAACAAAAAAAACTCTTGAGGAAGCGGGATTGTCTGTGATTGCAATATCAGATATTACCGGCTTTCCAGAAATTATGGACGGTAGGCTAAAAACCTTACATCCGAACATTTTTGGTGGATTACTAGGGATGAGAAGTAATGAAACACATATGGAGCAGCTTCAAAAACAGGGAATTGGTTTAATCGATATTGTGGCAGTAAATCTTTATCCATTTAAAGAGACCATTTCTAAGCCAAATGTAGCCTGGGAGGAAGCGGTTGAAAACATTGATATTGGTGGTCCTTCCATGATACGTGCAGCCGCAAAAAATTATCAGGATGTAGCTGTCGTGGTTAATCCAAGTGACTACCCAGTGATTCTTCAGGAATTGGAAAAGAACCAGCAGGTAAGCCTAGAGCTAAAAAAGCAACTAGCAGCAAAGGTATTTAGACATACTGCAGCCTATGATGCGTACATCTCTCAATATTGGAATGAACAGCTTGGTGAAGTGTTCCCTGAGGATTTAACCGTTACATATGAAAAGGTACAGGATCTACGTTATGGAGAAAATCCCCATCAAAAGGCTAGCTTCTATCGCAAAGGATTATTGAAGCAGGGATTAGCTCAAGCAAAGCAGCTTCACGGAAAGGAGCTTTCCTATAACAATATTCAAGACACCAATGCAGCATGGGAAATGGTGAAGGAATACGGAGAACAACCAGTAGTTGTGGCAGTGAAGCATATGAATCCATGTGGTATAGGGATAGGCAATGATTTGTTTGAAGCATATACAAGAGCTTATGAAGCAGACCCGATTTCCATCTTTGGTGGTATTGTAGCAACAAATCAAGTGATAGATGAAGGAACAGCAGAGAAATTAAGTGAAATTTTTCTTGAGGTGGTTATTGCTCCAGGATTTACGGAAAAAGCAATTGAACTTCTAACGAAGAAGAAAAATATTCGTCTTCTTCAATTAGCAGATGAGAAAAGAAAATCTGGTCTACAAAAAGTAGTCTCTGTTTCTGGAGGTTTACTAATTCAGGATGAAGATGAAAAAGAGTTAGCTGATGAAGATATCAAGGTAGTTACTAAGCGTGCTCCATCAGCAGACGAGCTAGAGCAGCTAAAATTTGCATGGAAGGTAGTAAAGCATGTGAAATCTAATGCAATTGTATTGGCTAAAGATAGTCAAACGGTTGGTATTGGTGCAGGTCAGATGAATCGTGTAGGAGCAGCCAAAATTGCCATTGAGCAAGCAGGTGAAAAAAGTACTGGTGCGGTAATGGGATCTGATGCATTCTTTCCAATGCCAGATACGGTTGAAGAAGCGGCTAAAGCAGGAATTACTGCAATAATTCAACCTGGTGGTTCCATCAAGGATGCTGATTCCATTGCAGAGGCAGATAAGCATGATATCGCAATGGTATTCACAGGAATCCGTCACTTCAAACATTAATGACAAGGGGACGTTTCGTTTGTCATGTTTTGTGAGGTAATTTCGTGTTCTGATGCAAGATAATTTGTACTTTACAACGCGCTCCGATGTTCATTCCCTTTCTTTTAAGAAGTAAATAAAGAAGAAAGGGAATTCCCAAAAGTCGCTACTTATGCAAAGTACAAATTCTCAGGAAGTTTTCTGACAAGGGGACGTTTCGTTTGTCATATTTTTGTTGAATGAGAGAGAATTTGTATTTCACTACGCGTTCCGTTGTCCATCGCTTTTTATTGAATAAACCGATGGTAATAAAGCGACTCCCAAAGGTCACTGCTTTAGCGAAATACAAATTCTCAGGATTTTTTTTATAATACGTTTCTAGGAAGAAACGGAGGTAAATAAAATGAATGTATTAGTTGTTGGTCAAGGTGGAAGAGAACATGCCATTGTTCGTTCACTGAAAAAAAGTCCAAAGATACATACAGTATATTGTGCTCCAGGTAATGGTGGCATTGAGCAGGATGCGGTCTGCTTACCAATTAAAGAATCTAACTTTGAAGAGCTTGCAGATGCGGCGAAAAAAAATGATATAGACTTAACATTTGTCGGTCCAGAAAATCCACTTTTTGATGGAATTGTTGATTTCTTTCAGGAAAAGGGCTTGGATATAGTCGGTCCTAACAGATTAGCAGCTCAAATTGAAGGTAGTAAAGCATTTGCGAAGGATTTAATGAAAAAATACAATATCCCCACAGGGGATTATCAGGTATTTGATGATAAAGAAGCTGCAATTACTTATGTAGTAGAAAAAGGAGCACCTATCGTTGTAAAAGCAGATGGGCTTGCAGCAGGAAAGGGCGTTATCGTCGCTCAAGAGGTTGAGGAAGCTATTGATGCGATTAATAGCATCATGGGAGATAAGGTGTTTGGTGAAGCTGGGAACAAGGTTGTGATTGAAGAGTTTTTACAAGGTGAAGAATTAACGGTTTTAGCTTTTGTAGATGGAACAACGGTATTGCCGATGGAGCCTGCTCAGGATCATAAGCCTGTATTTGATGGAGATAAAGGACCTAATACTGGAGGAATGGGAAGCTATTCCCCTGTTCCTCATATGCCGCTGGAGCTACTAGAAGAAGTGAAGAACACCATATTACAGCAGACGGTAGAAGCAATGAATCAAGAAGGCTATCCATTTAGTGGTATTTTATATGCAGGGTTAATCATCACAAAGGAAGGCCCTAAGGTGATTGAATTTAATGCTCGTTTTGGTGACCCCGAAACACAGGTCGTATTACCAAGATTAAAGACAGATTTAGTGGATGTATTACAGGCGATTCATCAGCATACACTCAACGAAATTCAATTAGAATGGGATCATAAAGCTGCTGTATGTGTCATTATGGCTTCAAAAGGTTACCCAGGTAGCTATGAAAAAGGGTTGCCTATTGAAATAAAGGATCTTCCAGAGGAAATAGAAGTATTTATTGCAGGAGCAAAAAAAGAAGCTCAGCGGCTAGTAACCTCTGGTGGAAGAGTGCTAGGAGTAACTGCATTAGGCTCTAATATAAAAGAAGCCCAAGAAAAAGCCTATGAGGGTGTCAAGCAAATTAACTTCGAAGGAGCCCACTATCGAACAGATATTGCTGATAAGGCGATGAAATAGCAGAATGTGACAGGGGGACGTTTCGTTTGGCGTACAAAACAAAACGTCCCCCTGCATCTTGTATATTGTTAGACCAATGAAATGGTTGATATTTATTACCCCTAATGTACTTGATAATTCCTTTAAGAGTCTCTTCAATGACACATTTATCATTCATAAGCAAACCTCTTGTAAAATCAGATGGAGCAACTGGAATTTTCCAGATAAACAATTCTCCTAATTCAGTAGCGTTTTCATAATTACCTAAATGAAAGAGAGTTTGCATTGCAACAACTCCTTTATTAATCCGCTTTTTCCTTTTTCTTATGAGTATACCTATTTCTAACGAGCACAAATACAATAACCGCAATAGAACCTAATGCTAATATCCATACAAAGCTGGTATGATATAACCATTCTAATAAAGGATTCAACATTTCCACCTTCTATTCCGTTGGATAGATTATCTGTTTAACAGAAGCTTTTTTAATCTTCGATTTAATATCTATTGCTTTTTCAATTGTAGTTAATCCGAACATCTGTAGCATAGGGCACCAGCGGGTAACGCCTTCAGCTACCTTCATAGCAGAAATAATGCTAACAAGAAAAGGGGTGGTTCTTGATGGATAACGTACCATACGTGATATTCCCCAGCTTAGTCCAAGCAATCCCCACATAATTCGCATCGTTGCATCAAAGGTTCCAACATTTTTTTTCATCACTTTCATCTCCTAAGATTAAAAATAGTCTTCTTTATAGTATCTCAAGGAGAGGATAAACAAATTCTATATAAGAAAAGGTAATTTTAACCTTTGATCTAAATCAAAAGAAGAAAATATGTTCTATATAATAGGGAAAAGATGCTATAATAACTTTCTACAATAGAATCGGCTCTCAAGGGTGGTCGGCTCATCCCTAGAATCTAGATAAAAAGGGGTGATGCTTATGACGGTATATGAAGCGATTTCTCTTATGATTGCTTTTAGCATACTTATTGTTGCCATACTGTCTCAGAACAAAAAGAAATAGACCTCCCTTGAGTTTAGCAGGCTAGGAGGTCTATCTTTCTTAGTTTGAGCTGTCCCCTTATGGGAACTTTTATTGTACAAGCCGTAGGTGTTAGAGCACCTGCGGTTTCTTTTTATGATAATCTACTTTTATAAAAATTATACAACATCAAAAACAATAACGCAAACACACCTCACCTCACCTGTCCCTTTGTCTATCTACTAATAAGATTAAACTGAAAATGATGATCACATGGTAATTCATGTCAACAGAAGGAATTATACTAAGATATGAAGAATTTATGATAATAAACATGGGTTAAAGGCAGAAAGGTGGACTAAGATGAAACGCATATTTATTTTACTGATGGTTTTTATATTCGTTTTCACCCTTATTGGCTGTAAGAGTAATGAGGTATCGCAGCCTGTACCAGATGATGAAACAGCACAGGCAGAAGAGCCTTCTAATGACGAACAACTAGAACAAAGCAACCGAGAGGAACAAGCAGAAGATAACAAACCAGAAGAAACAGAACCAAAATTTATAGCTCCATTAACAGGCTTACCTTCGGATTTTGAGATAAATAATAGAATTATCGGGATTATGGTTAATAATCATAATAAAGCTAGACCACAAACAGGATTAAATGAGGCGGATATCGTATATGAGTTTCTTACAGAGGGGATGATTACTCGTTTTGTTGCTTTTTATCAAAGTAAAATTCCTGATGTGATTGGTCCAGTAAGGAGTATTCGTCCTTATTTTATTGATCTTATAAATGGCTTTGATGCGATTATTGTCCATGCAGGTGGAAGCTATCAAGCCTATGATATTCTTCAAGAAAGTTCTTTACCAGATTTAGATGAAATTAAAAATGCGGGTGAAGTATTTTGGCGGGAAAGCTTTCGAATAGCCCCACATAATTTATATACTAGTATAGAAAAGATTCGTAAAGGTGCAAAAAAAAGAGGTTTTCGTTCGGAGGGTTATATACCAACGATTTCATTCTTAGATAAGGATGATAAGGTAGATGGTAAGAAAGCTGAAGCAATCACAGTGAATTATGATAAAAATTATATAGTAACTTATAAATACGATGAAGCTTCAAAATTATATTATCGATCAATAAATGGTGAGCCCCATACTGATTTTGAAACTAGATTACAGCTAACTGCAAAAAATGTTTTAGTCATTCGTGCCAAACACAAGGTATTGGATAGCGAAGGAAGAAGAGCTATTAATATCGATGGACCTGGGAAAGGGTTATTATTTCAAAATGGTGTAACAAGAGAAATTACATGGCAAAGGAAGGATGGCGTTATCCGTCCTTATATTAATGGTGAAGAGCAAGGCTTATATCCGGGGCAAACTTGGGTGATTGTTGTTCAAAATGACACGGATGTCTCCTACAAGTAGACAATTTACTTCTTTAATGTAAAAATGCACATGTTGATCTTATCACTATGTTATCGCTTACACTTTTTAACTGAAAGAAAAAAAGTCCACTAGAAAGACTATTAATTTTTTTGTTTTTATGATAATGTAAATGCGTGAGGTGAGATTATGCCGTTTGAAAAAATAAAGGATAAAGCGGTTGACCAGTTGTTCGAGTCAGTACTAAAACTCGAATCATTAGATGAAGCGTATAAATTTTTTGATGATTTGATGACTGTCAATGAAATTCAATCTTTGGCACAACGTTTTGAAGTAGCTCGTATGCTGACAAAAGGGTATACATACAATCAAATTGAAATAGAAACTGGAGCTAGTACAGCTACTATATCAAGAGTAAAAAGAAGTTTAAATTACGGTAATGATGGGTATAAAATAGCATTAGATAGGTTAAGCATGGAAGGAAAGTAATAAAAATAAAACGTTTAAAGAGTAGTGATACCTACTCTTTTTTTCTTTGAAAAAATAGTAGATTTTATTTTGATTTCTAATTACAGTATAATATACGGTATATATTGAGGTGATATAGATGAAAAATAAATGGTTATCTTCTCTTAAACACCTATATAAGCTGGATCCAGATTGTTCCATTACAGAAGAACAAATAGAACGCTTATCCCTTTCAGGCACCGATGCTATTGTGGTTGGAGGAACATTAGGAATTACATATGAAGATACGAATCAATTATTAAGGAAGCTACGTAAACATCGAATAACGGTGATACAGGAGATATCAAATATGGAAGCGATTGTTCCAGGATTTGATTATTATTTTATTCCTCTTGTTTTGAACGCACAGGATCCACAATGGATTTTAAATGCTCATCAAAAAGCTTTAAAGAAATACGGAGATCTCATTCATTGGAATCAAATTTTAGTTGAAGGATATATTGTTTTAAATCAAGAATCCTCTGTTGCTAAATTAACGAAAAGCCGAACGAATTTGGACTTGGAGGATGTTATTGCATATGCAAGACTGGCAGATAAAATGTTAAATCTACCTATACTATATATTGAATACAGTGGTAGCTATGGTAATGCAGAATGGATAAAGGAACTAAAAAAAACGATTGATTCTGTACAGATTTTTTACGGTGGTGGGATTCATTCTTCTGAACAGGCTTCTGAAATGTCACAATATGCAGATACCATCATTGTAGGAAATCTTATTTATGAAAATTTTGAACAAGCATTAGAAACAGTCGTACACAAAGCATACCTCTTTAGATGAGGAGAGAATATGGTGGAAACTTGAGATCGATATAAATCCTTTATTGAAGGAAGTAGGATGTTTCGATATAATTTGATAGAGGAAGAATAAACGAACAAATGTACCGATGAAGGGTGAGTGGGATGGAACATATACATAAAACAAATATTCTTTTCGGGTTAAATGAACAACAAAAAAAAGCAGTGGAGACCGTTAACGGTCCAGTACTTCTATTAGCAGGTGCTGGAAGTGGTAAAACAAAGGCATTGACGAATAGAATCGCATATTTGATTGAATTGGGAATTACTCCTTGGAGTATATTAGCTATAACCTTTACAAATAAAGCTGCAAGAGAAATGAAGGATCGTGTTGTTCAATTAATAGGGTCTAAAGCAGAAGAAATTTGGATTTCTACTTTTCACTCGCTATGTGTACGTATCTTACGGAAAGATATTCAGCATCTTGGTTATTCCAATCAATTTACTATATTAGATGCAACGGATCAATTAAACGTTGTAAAACAGGTAATGAAGGAATTGAATATTGATGTTAAAAAATTTGAGCCAAGAGCAATTTTAGCTGCCATTAGCCAAGCAAAAAATGAATTGAAAACCCCACAAATGTATGCAAAGGTAGCAAATGATTATTTTCAACAAAACGTTCTAGAAGTTTATGGGAAATATCAGGCACGGCTTAAAGTAAATCAATCGGTAGATTTTGATGATTTAATTATGCTTACTGTTCAATTATTTCAAAAAGAATCGAATGTATTAGACTTTTATCAAAGAAAATTTCAATATGTTCATATTGATGAATATCAAGACACAAACCGCTCTCAATATATGCTAGTAAGAATGCTCGCAGATAAGAGTAAGAATATCTGTGTAGTAGGAGATACGGATCAGTCCATCTATCGATGGAGAGGGGCGGATATCCAAAATATTTTAAACTTTGAAGAGGATTTTCCTCAGGCAAAGGTGATTAAATTAGAACAAAATTATCGATCTACAAAAAATATATTAAAGGCTGCAAATGCTGTTATCCAACATAATTTTCAAAGGAAAGAAAAGGATTTATGGACAGAAAACCCTCAAGGTAATCAAATAACCCTGTATCAAGCGAACCAAGAACATGATGAAGCGTATTACATTGCTAGATTAATCGAAGAAGGGATCAATAGCGGAAAAGGGTATAAGGATTATGCTGTGTTATATCGAACAAACGCTCAATCACGTGTAATTGAAGAAATATTTGTAAAATCGAATATTCCTTATCAAATGGTTGGGGGAATAAAGTTCTATGGACGAAAAGAAATCAAAGATATTTTATCCTATCTTCGTTTGGTTGTGAATCCTGATGATGATTTAAGCTTAACTAGAGTGATTAATGTACCAAAGAGAGGGATAGGAGTTGCTACTATAGATAAGATAGCAGAATATGCAGCTGGTCAAGGACTCTCGATGTTTCAAGCGATTGGTGTTGTAGATTTCATTGGATTAAATGCTAGAACAGCAAATAAAGTGCACCAATTTGGAGAGATGATACGTAAACTCCGACAAATGAGCGAATCATTAAATGTTACTGAACTGATAGAAAGAGTGTTGGATGAAACAAGCTATATAGAAGAATTAAAACAAGAAAAATCCTTGGAAGCAGAAAGTCGTATAGAAAATATCGGAGAGCTATTATCTGTTGCACAAGAATATGAACAGCGTAGTGAGGATAAGTCGTTAGAAGCGTTTTTAAGTGAAATTGCATTAGTTAGTGATATTGATCAAATGGATGAGGAAAAAAAGGAAAATAGTGTAACGATGATGACTCTTCATAGCGCAAAAGGACTAGAGTTTCCAATTGTCTTCCTGACAGGTCTAGAAGAAGGCATTTTCCCACATAACCGAGCATTAATGGATGAAGCAGAGATGGAGGAAGAACGAAGACTAGCCTATGTAGGAATAACAAGGGCAGAACAGGAGCTATATATTACTTATGCTGCTGCTAGAATGCTTTTTGGAAGAAAACAGATGAATGCCCCTTCACGATTTATAGCTGAAATACCTGATGAATTGTTAGTAGATGTACGAAAGGAACAGATGGAAAGCTACAGGATAGAGCGCAAGAAGCCATCGAATATATCTTACAACCAGACGCCTAATTATGATTGGAATGTTGGAGATAAGGCGATGCATAATAAATGGGGAATAGGAGTTATTGTTTCTACAAAAAATGATGGAGACGAATTAGAGCTTCAGATTGCTTTTCCAGAACCTACAGGAGTGAAAAAGCTACTTGCTAGATTTGCTCCTATTGTAAGGATGGAATGAGAAAGGATGGCAAATGTGAATCATCAGCAAATAAAAAAGAAAATAGAAGAACTGAGAAATACAATAAATAAGCACAATTATTCCTATTATGTATTAGATAATCCAACAATAACGGACCAAGAATATGATTTGTTAATAAGAGAATTAATGAAACTAGAAGAAGAATATCCTAGCTATATTACACCTGATTCCCCTACTCAAAAGGTCGGGGATAAACCATTATCTCACTTTGAAAAGGTAGAACATAATATACCATTGTTAAGTCTAGGAAATGCCTTTAATGAACAGGATTTATTAGAATTTGATCGAAGGGTACGGCAGGCTGCTGAAGGGGAAGAAGTTCAGTATATGGTAGAGCTCAAAATTGATGGTCTTGCTGTTTCATTGATCTATGAAAACGGAGTATTTAACCGAGGTGCGACACGTGGGGATGGTACGATTGGAGAGGATGTAACGCAAAATATAAAAACTATTCGTTCCTTGCCCTTACACTTAACGCTACCTATTACGCTTGAGGTAAGAGGGGAAGTATTTTTACCTAAGAAGGAATTTGAAAGAATAAACAAAGCAAGAGAAAAGAATGACGATCCGCTTTTTGCTAATCCTAGAAATGTGGCTGCAGGCTCTATTCGACAGCTTGATCCTAAAGTAGCTGCTGAAAGAGCATTAGATATTTTCCTGTATGGAATAGGGACAATAGAAGGAATAACAGTACATGCGCATAGTGAAGGATTAGAGGCATTAGATAGGCTAGGATTGAAAGTAAACAAGGAACGACGTTTATTTAAAAGCATGGAGGAAGTCGTAACATTTGTGCAGGAATGGACAGGAAAAAGGCCGGCTCTTCCCTATGAAATAGATGGAATGGTCATCAAGGTGGATTCCTATAAGCTTCAGGAGAAACTAGGTTTTACCGCAAAAAGTCCGAGATGGGCCATTGCCTATAAGTTCCCTGCTGAAGAAGCGGTATCCGTGTTGGAAAAAATCGAGGTAAATGTAGGGAGGACAGGAGTAATTACGCCTACAGCTGTGTTACAGCCTGTTGTTTTAGCTGGAACAACTGTGAAGCGTGCCTCCTTACATAATGAAGATATGATCAGAGAAAAAGGAATCATGTTGGGTGATCATGTCATTGTGAAAAAGGCGGGGGATATTATTCCTGAGATAGTAGCCGTCTTACCAGAAAGAAGAACGGGTGAGGAACAGCCTTATGTAATGCCTAGTAACTGCCCTGTTTGTGGAAGCCAGCTTGTTCGATTGGAAGAAGAAGTGGCATTACGCTGTATTAATCCAACATGTTCTGCTCAAATCGTAGAAGGAATCATTCATTTTGTTTCTAGAGATGCGATGAATATTGATGGCTTAGGAGAAAAGGTTGTTAAACAGTTATTTGAGCATAAATTGATCCACAGTGTAGCTGATTTATATAGTATAGAAGTAGAATCCCTTCTATCGTTAGAAAGAATGGGAGAGAAATCTGTTCAAAACTTATTAGAAGCGATTGAAAAGAGCAAAGAAAATTCCTTAGAAAAGCTAATCTTTGGTTTAGGAATTCGCTTAGTTGGAGCAAAAGCAGCAAAGGTATTAGCGCAAAGATACATGACAATCGACCATTTAAGTGCTGCTTCAAAGGAAGAGATAATCGCCATTGATGAAATTGGTCCCAAAATGGCGGATAGCATCATTACATTTTTTGCAAAGGATGAGGTAAAGGATACGATTCAACGTTTAAAGGATTTAGGTGTAAATATGACATATAAAGGCTCTCTTCCAGCTGCAAGCGTGGATACTGATTCACAGTTTTACGGAAAAACTATTGTTTTAACAGGTACATTACATCAGATATCAAGAAAAGAAGCAGCTACTAAGCTAGAGGAGCTTGGCGCAAAGGTAACAAATAGTGTAACTAAAAATACAGATATGGTCATTGCGGGAGAAAAAGCAGGCTCTAAGCTTACCAAAGCACAAGCGTTAGGGATAGCCATCTTAAATGAAAAGGAATTTCTTAAAGAGCTTGAAAATAAATAATTTTATAATAAAAAACGTCCTTATATAAGGACGTTTTTTTGTTTTAATCGCTATACAGATAGTCAAAAAAGGTTTCTATACAAATAAGTTAATTAAGTTAAGAACAAAATGAACTTAAATAACAATATGATCAAAATATTAACAATTGAATAAATTTTCTTATAATTAAGACATATCAGATAAATAAGAGACGGAAATGATGGGATGAAACTGAAAAAAGCAACGAATAAAAAATGGAGCATTTTTATACTTGTTATACTCATTGTATCATTGAGCGGGTGCCAACGCTATGTTAAAGATTATGAGCAATTTAGTAATGAGGAGAAGATAATTATCCGCTTTTCTCATGTGGTTGGAGAGGATACTCCAAAAGGAATGGCAGCAAGAAAATTTGCTCAGCTTGTAAAAGAAAGAACAAATGGGAAGGTAGAAGTTCAAGTATTTGCAAATGGCACTCTATATAAAGATGGAGAAGAGTGGGATGCGCTACAAAAAGGGAATATACAAATGATTGCACCAGCTACGTCAAAAATGACATCCAAAATTCCCGAGCTACAGATATTTGACCTCCCTTTCTTGTTTTCAAATCTAGAGCAAGTACATCGGATAACAGATGGAAATATTGGAAAATCAATTTTTCAAGCACTTCAAAAATATAAGGTGGAGCCTTTAGCAATATGGGACAATGGCTTCAAACAATTTACAAATCGCTATTATTCCCTACATAAGCCTGAAGATTTTAGAGGACTAACATTTCGTGTCATGCCAAGTGCTGTTTTAAAAGAACAATTTGTCATGCTTGGGGCAAAAGCAGAGGTCCGAAATTTTAATGATGTCTATCAATCACTTGTAAATGATGAGATTGACGCTCAAGAAAATACGATTTCTAACATTTATACAAAGAAATTTTATGAGGTTCAAGATTACTTAATGATAAGTAATCACGGATATCTAGGTTATCTTATACTGATGGATCAGCAATTCTGGAATAAGTTATCCCCAGAGTATAAGGTAATTATTAAAGAGTCTATGGTAGAAGTCACAGAGTGGGAGAGAATGATGGCACAGGAGCTACAGCAGCAACAGCTTCAGCACATTAGAGATTGTGATTGTATTACCATAGAAGAATGGACAGACGAAGAAAGAAAGCGCTTTCATAAGTTTTATGAGCCCTTATATCTAAAACTAGAAGAGAAGGTTAATAAGAAATTTCTCGATGAAGTGAATACGAATGTACCTTAATTAATTGTTTAACAGTGTTTCTATGTTTGCTATTTTTGTCCGTTTTTAATAATCGGACAAAAAATAAGATAAGAAGAAAAAGAAAAAGAAAAGAAGGGAGTCAAATTCATGAAGAAAATTTTTAAATTTTTCTTTTTAAGTAATATTTCATTGTCACTTATAGTAGGGGTATTTGGTTGTGCTCGAGGAGCTCAAACAGAACCAGCACCAAGTGAAAATCAAGGTACTGAAACCACAGAGGGAACAGACGCTACAACAGCACCAGCGGAAAAAATAAAAATTAAGTTTTCCCATGTTGTGGCAGAAACTACTCCTAAGGGTCAAGCAGCAAAAATGTTTGAAGAATTAGCAGAAAAGTATACCAATGGTAAAGTAGATGTTGAGATATTTCCTAATACTCAGCTATATAATGATGATGATGTTTTAATTGCGATTCAGGAAAACAACGTACAGATTGCAGCCCCAGCAACTTCTAAGATATCAAAGCTTTTCCCAGAATGGCAGGTATTTGACTTACCATTTGCTTTCTCAGACCCATCTCAAGTTCAATCAGCTATGGAAGGTAAAGTAGGACAACAATTACTAGGGTTGTTGGAACAAAAAAACATCTTAGGTTTAGGTATGTGGGATAATGGCTTTAAGCAAATGTCTAGTAAAGAGAGCCAATTAATTAAGCCAGAAGATTTTAAAGGTCAAAGCTTCCGCGTTATGTCAAGTAAATTATTAGAAGCTCAATTTAAAGCTGTTGATGCCAATCCAACTCCTATGCCATTTAGTGAAGTATACAGTGCATTAGAACAAGGGGTTATTAATGGTCAGGAAAACACACTATCCAATATATATTCAAAGAAATTCCATGAAGTACAAAAGTATATGACACTTAGTGACCACGGTTACCTAGGCTATGCTGTTATAACCAATAAAGAATTTTGGAATGGACTTCCAGATGATGTTCGTCAAGCTCTAGAAAAGGCAATGAATGAAACGACCCAATGGGTACGGGACAATGCAGAACGATTAAATGCAGAAGAATTAGAGAAAATTAAAGCAGAGAATCCTAAATTAGAAATACATGAGTTAACTGTAGAAGAGAAAAAAGCATGGATGGATAAAATGGACGTAACCTATGATTTATTAAGAGAAGACCTTAAAACATCAGGTAGCACAATAGGAGATCAACTGATTGATGCAATTATAGAATTACGTGGAGAGTAATAGGAAATATGGGGGCTTTGCCCCCTCTTTTATAATCCATCAAAGAAAGGCAGTGGGGAGATGAAGATATTAAATAAAATTTTGAATCGGATGGAAGAAATATTTGTAACAATAGCACTTGCTGTCGCTGTCACGCTAACCTTTATTGAGGTTATTTTAAGACTATTTGGGAAGAGTCTTGGAATTACACACGAATTGGTTAATTATTTATTAATTTGGACAGGGTTAATTGGTGCATCAATAGGGGTTAGGTCAAACACTCATTTAGGAGTGGATGTGCTGGTACAAAATTGTGAACCAAAAGTACAGAAGCTAACTCTGCTTACGACCACCTCCATTAACATTGCTTTTTCTGTTATTATAGCAACTTTAGGTTATCAACATGTAATGAAAATTTTAACCTTTGGACAGGTTACACCGGAGATGGAAATACCTATCTATATTCCTAGGCTATTAATTCCTATTGCATTCGGTTTAATGGCGATACGTTTTAGTCAAGAGCTAGTTCGAATATGGAAAACAAAGGCGGAGGATCTTATTGTTTCGGCAGCAGAAGACATACTAGAGAAAGAGGGTGTAAAAAGATGAGTAATGCAGCAGCAGGAGCTCCAACACAACAACCAATCGAACCAAAAACATGGCCGAAAAAAATTACTTCGATATTCTTTGTACTTCTGTCAGTAGTAGGAATTATCTATTCCTTTCAAATATATAGTATGGCATTGGCTGTATTTTCCTTATTGTTTTTCTTTCTCTTTATTGGTTTACCAATCGCTATTTCTTTAGGATTATCTGCGTTTATATCCATTTATTTTTTTACAACAGATCCGTTACCTGACATGGCTAGACAAATTTTTTCTGGTCTAGATACATTCCCATTAATGGCGATTCCCTTTTTCGTTCTAGCAGGGAACATTTTTACAACAGGTGGAGTTGCTAAAAGATTAATTAATCTTACGAATAAATTAGTTGGTCATATACCTGGAGGATTATCTATCGCCGGTGTATTTGCAAGTGCTTTATTTGCTGCTATCTCAGGCTCAAGTCCCGCAACGGTGGTGGCAATTGGAGGTATTTTGATTCCTGCTATGGTCAAGCATGGATATAGTAAGGAGTTTGCTATTGGCTCTATGTCAACAGCAGGGTCTTTGGGAATTTTAATTCCTCCAAGTATTCCAATGATTGTATATGCGGTATCGGTAGATCAATCCGTTGGTAAATTATTTCTAGCTGGAATTGTCCCTGGAATTATGTTAGCATCCATGATGGCATTTGTTAGCTATTGGATTGCTAAGAAAAAAGATTTTCCTATGGTTGAGAAAGCCAGTGTGAAGGAAAGGAAAGTCGCCTTTAAAGAATCTATATGGAGTCTAATGTTACCTGTTATTATTATTGGTGGTATATACTCTGGAAAGTTCACACCGACTGAATCAGCCGCAGTTGCTGTGTTTGCTGGCTTTATTGTAGGATTTTTCATTCATAAAGATTTAAAGTGGAAGCAGATACCTCGTATTTTAGTTGAATCGGCTAAAACAACATCTATGCTATTCTTTATCATAACTATGGCGATGCTGTTTGCCCATATTTTGACCTTTGAACGTATACCACATATGATTGCAGAAACAATGGTAAGCATGAATGTGAATGCTATTGTATTCCTACTACTTGTCAACATCCTACTCTTTATTGCAGGACAGTTCATGGAGCCTACTGCTATCTTAACCATTTTAGCACCTATTTTATTTCCTGTTGCAATGGCATTGGGTATAAACCCCATTCACCTAGGGGTTGTTATGGTGGTGAATATGGAAGTAGGTATGATTACACCTCCAGTTGGGTTAAACTTATATGTAGCAAGCGGTATTACAGGAATGCCATTGCTAGAAGTAACGAAATCAGCGTTACCTTGGTTGATGGCAGTTATCGTTGGATTGCTACTTATCACTTATGTGCCACAAATAAGCTTATGGCTACCAGATTTATTATATAGTTTAAGATAAGATACTGATAGGGTTATAGAGGAGAATGAACGTGTTAGAAAACCGAGCCAATCGGGGAGAGGCTCGGTTTTCTAATGGATCATAAACCTCTATTAATATCTATCAATAGAGGTTTAGTGCTAGATTATAGTATAATAGGGTTAAAGAATGAAAAGAAAAAGGGGATCTATTGCGTTGGACCGACTAAAATCCTGGTTCTCACATTTGCCTATAAAAACAAGAATAACAATAGTAACCTCTACGATAATTATTGTGGCGATATTATCTGGGAGTGTATTGCTTATAATAAATATATACGAAGCATTAGAAGTAGAGCAGGGTAATCGTGTGTTATCTATTGCAAGAACGGTTGCCCAACTAGAAACAATAAAACAAAATGTTGGTGATGAGGAGGAAGGGTGGAAGCAAATTCAGCCGATTGCTGAACGAATAAGGTTAGCTACAGATGTAGATTATGTCATTATATTTGATATGAATCGAATTCGTTATTCTCACCCTATTGAAGCAAATATAGGAACACTATTTCAAGGTGGCGATGAAGCTCCTTCTTTAGGTCAACATGAATATAAATCATTAGCTAAAGGGGTTCAGGGTATTGCTGTTCGTGCTTTTGTCCCTATTTTTGATACAGAGGGCTTTGAGCAAATTGGTGTTGTCGTTGTTGGTACAGTGCTTCCTACATTTCAACAGTTAATTTTAGAACATAAATATGATTTTATGATTTCTTTAGCTTTAGGAGTGATTGTTGGACTTTTTGGGGCGTTATTGCTAACGAATAGTATTAAAAAGCAACTTTTAGATTTAGAGCCAGTAGAAATTGCTCGGCTTTTAGAAGAAAGAGAATCCTTAATCAATTCCATTGGTGAAGGGATTATAGCAATAGACCGTGAGCAAAAGGTAAAAGTATTAAATCCGCATGCGGCTAGAATATTAGGAGTTTCACAAGAGGTAATCGGTTGCTCAATTGAAAGAGTAATTCCTCACAGTAAGCTTCCAGATATTTTAAAGACTACCAAACCGCAATTTCATCAAATGATGGTTTTAAATAAGACAATCGTTATGACAAATCGACTTCCTATTATTGTTAAGGGTAAGATAGTTGGAGCAGTTGCTACATTTCAAGATCGTACAGAAATGATTCATTTAGCAGAAGAATTAACAGGTATTCGAAAGTTTAGTGATGCGTTGAGAGCACAGAATCATGAATATATGAATAAGCTTCATACCATAGCTGGTCTAATTCAGTTAAAAAGATATGATGATGCGTTAGAGCTTATATACAGCTATACAGAGGACCAAGAGGAGCTAACTAGGTTTTTGATGAAGCATATAAAGAGCTACAATATTAATGGATTAATATTGGGGAAAATAAGCCATGCCAAAGAATCAGGAGTAAAATTAATCGTGGATCGACAAAGTCATGTACCATATATTCCTGAATATTTAAAGGTGCAAGATTTAATCCTCATTATTGGTAACTTGTTAGAAAATGCTATAGATGCAACGGTGATGAAGAATCAAGAAGAAAAATGCGTATACTTGAAAATGGGGTATGAAGAGGGAAAACTAGTGATTGCTGTAATGGATAATGGTGTTGGTATTTCGAAGCATCTGAAAGAAAAAATTTTTACAACGGGTTTTACCACGAAGGGTGCAAAGGGTCAAGGAATAGGATTAGCATTGATTCAACAATATATTACAGCGTATAATGGTGATATTAAAGTGAAAAGCAAGGAAGGAAAAGGGACAACCTTTGTTGTAAGCATACCTATTAATAAAGTTGAGATAAGATAGAATTTTATTCACTATTGATGAGGAGAATTATTAATATGGAGTCTATATCTTTAATTATTGTTGAAGATGATGCGATGGTATTAGAGGTTAATCGACAATTTATAGATTCATTAAACACATTTAAGATTATTGGGACAGCAAAAACAGGATTAGAGGCAGAAAAACTAATCGTAGAAAAAAATCCTCAGCTAGTATTATTAGATTTTTACCTTCCTGATATGAATGGCCTCGATGTTATTCAAGAAGTAAGAAGAAATAAACAGGATACAGATTTTATACTGGTTACGGCTGCAAAGGATGTTGAAACCATTCAACAGGTTTTTCGTTATGGAGCGATTGACTATATTATTAAACCTTTTCGCTTTGATCGTTTAAAGGCTGCTTTGGAACGCTATCAACAAATGATGTACCGAGTAAAAATCAATGATGAATTAGATCAAAAGGATGTTGATCATTGGGCAGCTTCTATAGGCTCCAAGTCAAATGGAAAAGATTTACCAAAAGGATTAAACGAAGTTACCCTAAAGCAGATAATGCAATATATGATGAAGATGAAAGATGCCTTATCTGCAGAAGAAGTTGCAAAAGGAACGGGTCTTGCAAGAGTGACTGTTCGCCGCTATTTAGAATATATGGAAAAAACGAAACGATTAAAATTGGATATACAATACGGTTCAGTAGGACGCCCTATTAATCGATATTCTGTCATGTGAGAGATGGCATAGTTCTTTATCATCATAGTCTAAGTTTATAAGTAATAATTCCCGCATTAATTAACGCTTTTAATAAAATAAGTAGAAGTGGTCCTAGAAATATACCTAGTATACCTAGTACTTTAAATCCAATCCAAATACTGATTAAAGTAGCCAAAGGCGTTAATCCAATACGTTCCCCGAGGATTTTTGGTTCAATAATTCGTCGAAGAACAATGATAATCACAAATAAAATCAGAAGTCCTATACCTAGGAATGTATCACCTCTTGTTAAAGAGAAAATAGCCCAAGGAACTAGTACGGAACCTGTTCCTAATATCGGTAGAATATCAACGATCACAATAAATAGAGAGATAGCTAACATATATCGAACACCAAGGATTGCTAGTGTAATGACAACGATAGAATAGGTGATGGTGCTTAAGATAATTTGGGCATGAATAAATCCAATCGTAGCCTTTCGAAGGTCTTTTAAAATTAAATCTACTTTTTCTTTTGTATCCTTTTTTAAGAAATGAAACATATATTCATTCACATTAGGTAGGTTTACACTAAATAGATAGAGAGATATGAAAATCAAAAGCAGTAGGATGAAAAAGTTAGGAATTCCTGCTGTAATGTTAACCGTTTGCAGTCCAATAGATGAAAGTAAATTGATACTTGCTAATATATTTAGGAAGGCCATTAATTCCTCATTTATTTTTTCCATCATATCTGCAGGTAATAAAAGAATGAGATCCTGTATTTGTTGATTTGTCTGTAAAATCCATGCTTCGATAAATGGGATGTTTTTTTGAATATATTTTATTAATTCAACAATTTGTTTTATGATTCTAGTAATAGCAAAGTAACTGATTATAGATAGTATTCCTATGAAAAGGAAATAAGTAATATTGACAGCAAAAATCCGACTTATTTTTCCTTTTTTCGTTATCCATTTATTAATGGGTTCAAGTATTAAAGCAATAAGATATGCGATGATAAATGGAGTAAAAAGAGGTAGTGCATAGTATAAAATAGGTGGAATAATTCCAACGGCTAGAATAATTCCTATTGTAATTAAAACTTTGTAAGTAAATACTTTCATTAGGATCCCTCATTATTTAGATTATTAATGTACATTGTCTTATTTTATCCATAAAAAATAAATGTACAAGTATTTATTTTTTATATAATATCTATTTTACGTTTATACAAAGAGATGAGCAAGGGGGAGATTTATATCAAAAAAAGAAGAAGCAAATCGTTAGTGTTATTCCTATTTTTTATCATCATTTTTCTAAGCGGTTGTTTACCAGAACAACAAACAGAAGAAGAAAATAAACAGATAAATACAGTAGAGACGAAATCAATTATATCTCCAAAGGTATCAATGAATGAATCTTTTTATAGAGGGGTACTTCCTTATCAATCAAGTCCTATTAATGGGCTAATAAAGCAAATACCCAGTCGAATCGATATAAAGAAATTTGAATTGGGGTTATTTGAATTAGCAAAAACAAGCTACAGTCCTGATAGTTATGTTTTTCAAGAGGGACAGCTATTAGGGAGGGAAGATATTGAACCGTTTTTAGATGCAAAACATTATCCCCAATTTGATGGATTATTATATACAGTAGTTGAGCAGGATTATTTATTAGAAAACGGAGATATGGATGGGATTGTTATTGGACTATTAGTATCACCTACTTACTATCAAAAAGATGAAAATGGAAAATATCTTAAGAATACATATGGTAATAAAATTCTTAAAGCATACTCAGAGGAAGAGTTAGAGGAAGAATCAAAAGCATTGGTTAAAGAAATTACTTCATTATTACGACAGAAAGAGCC
>JAENYW010000009.1 GCA_016841555.1 Tepidibacillus decaturensis | reverse complement strand
CAACGCTTCCCTCTTGAAGATGATCTGTTGGCAGCTGATCTTCCGTAAGCTGCTGAATCTGTTTAACTATTGTAGGTAATAAAGATAGAGGATAATAATGATCCTATTGATTGGAATATTTGTAGGATAGTCCATTTAGAGGTCTGCCGATATTATCGACAAAGTAGCCTATCTTGGATTCTCCTATTCCCATCAACAATTCTTGAAAAGTCATTTGTAGACCTGATCTTCCAATCAAGCTGCTTCGTTTTAATATTCCTCTATCCATATATTCCTGATACATTGCTTTAATCACATCGGGTGCTTGCCCCAAATAACCAATTACATGCTTTGCTGAGTTAGCCTGAACATCCTGTAAGGTATATGTTGTGGCGATAATCCCTAGAATATGTAGCTCCTCTATCGCTCTTTGCTGTTCATTATTAATCTCTATTGGATGACCTTTTTCTTGTATATAGGAGGGGTTAGATAGCTCTTTAATCTGCTTTAGCACTTCTTCCTGCTTCATATCTATTATATCTGCTAACTGCTGTATTTTATCTCGATCAATAATATCTTTAATAAAAGGAAAAGCAATAACTGTCTGCATTTCCTTTTGCTCAATTAAGGAGTTTAGATTTCTGTCATAGATATTCCCTCTACCTAAGGATAAAACAAATTCCTGCTTTCTCTGCTGTACTGAATTATCGATTAGATTGATATGATGCGAGGAAAAATCTCTTGTATGACTAATTTGAATAACAAATAAACGGCTTAAGATAAGCGACCAGCCTAAAATGAAAAAAATTAATAGATGAAAGATTCTTCTTTTATTTTTTGATGATGAACGTCTCATATTTCCATCCCCATATGATGTAAGTTAGTATCTATCTTCGACATCTTTATGGGGAGATATACCAAAAAAACTCCATATTTAAATGGAGTTTTTTATAGACGAGAGAACCTGTCCCTATGACTGTTTATTTTATTAATTAATCATTTCTTCTCTATCTAATCTTTCTTCTAAGGTTGATTTTATTTTTGTAACCAATAGATCAATAGCAACCTTATTGTTCCCACCCTCAGGTATTATTATATCAGCATACCTTTTGGTTGGTTCTACAAATTGTAGATGCATTGGTCGAACAACGGATAAATATTGGTCAATTACTGACTCTAACGTTCTTCCGCGATCTCGAATATCTCTTACTAATCTTCGAATGATTCTCACATCGGCATCTGTATCGACAAAGAGCTTAATATCCATTAGGTCGCGTAGACGCTCATCCTCCAATACCATAATTCCTTCTATAATAATAACTTCCTTTGGAGCTACCTTTACTATCTCTTCTTTTCTAGTATGAAGCTTATAGTCATAAATCGGTTTATCAATGGCTTTATACTGAAGTAGCTCGTTGAGATTTTCAATAAACAAATCATTGTCAAAGGCAAATGGATGATCATAATTTGTTTTTATTCGCTCTTCAAAAGGAAGATGAGATTGATCTTTATAATAGGAATCCTGTTGAATCAATAACACCTGTTGGTTAGCAAAGCTTTTTAGAATACGCTTCGCTACAGTCGTTTTCCCCGATCCTGTTCCCCCGCCAACTCCGATTACTACCGGTTTCTTCATTCCTCTAATTCTCCTTCCGCATCATATCATTTGGATATACTGGTGCATCTACTGGTATCTTTATAATTTGAAGGGGATGCCTCGCAGCATCAAGCGCTTTTCCATCTTCATCCTCTATATGTTCAATGCTTTGAACAAATGCTGTATCAGGGCCAAAAAATTCAACTTCTTGTCCAACCATAAAGTTATTTCTCTGTTGTATGGTCGCTATTTTTGTTTCTTGATCATATTCCAAAACCAAGCCAACAAAATCAAAACTCCTTACCTTTGGACCTTCTGTATATATTTGGTCTTCATTATTTGGTTTATGATAATAAAACGCCTTTGTCAACGGACGGTGACTTGCCTTTTTTATTTCATCCATCCATGCGTTATCGAAGGAATAGCTTTTAGGATCAGCAATATAGGAATCGATTGCATGACGATATGCATTAACTACGGTTGCCACATAATGAACACTTTTCATTCTTCCTTCTATTTTCAAGGAGTCAATCCCAGCTTCAATCATATCTGGAACAGAATCAATCATGCATAAATCTTTTGAGCCCATTGTGAAGGCATCATCATTTTCTTGAAATAGAGGTATTGCACCATTTGCTTCGTCTTCATTTATGCCATCCTCAAATAGATCATACCTCCAACGACAGGACTGTGCACAGCCTCCACGATTGGCATCTCGGTGAGCCATATGGTTAGAAAGCACACATCGTCCGGAGTAAGAGATACACATGGCTCCATGAATGAAGGCTTCAAGCTCAATTTCTACATGGTGCTTTATCTCCTGAATTTCCTTTAATGAAACTTCTCGAGCTAATACAACTCTTGAAATCCCTTCATCCTTCCAGAACTTCACCGTCTGCCAATTAGTAGTAGAAGCTTGCGTGCTTAAATGAATCTCCATCTCTGGAACAACCTGCTTTGCTCGATAGACAATGGCTGGATCAGCAACAATCATCGCATCTACCTCCGCTTTTTCAAGCGCTTTAAGATACGCTTCTAAACCTTTTAGGTCCTCATTATGAGCAAAAATATTGGCTGCAACAAATACCTTCGCTTGGTGCTTGTGCGCAAAATCTACACCCTTTTTCATATCTTCAAAGGAAAAATTACCTGCTTTTGCTCGCAAACCAAATTGTTGCCCACCAATATATACAGCATCTGCGCCATAACGAATGGCAAATTCTAATTTTTCTAGATTACCCGCAGGAGCTAATAGCTCAGGTTTTTTTATCGCTACATGAGGTCTCGTGGTGATAATACTCATCGCTTGCCCCCTCTCTTACAATTATTTTTTATTCCCTCTATTCATCAATAGAATAGCTCTTTATAATAAAATCCTGTATCCAATGATCGATTTTTTGGCTGGATTTTTTCTACCTGTGCAAATAACCCATCGGAAGCCTCCTCATTTAAAATCGCATCAATCGCTTTGCGATAAAGCTTCGTTACCTGCACTACATATTCAGTGTCATGTAACATTCCTTCAATCTTCAAGCTATCAATGCCTGCTTCAATAAATGCTCCCAAATGATCAATCATACATATATCATGAACACTCATCACATGCGTACCATGACGATCCTCAAAAACAGGATACTTCTCATCTGGTCGTTTATGCTCTCGTAGGAATAAATTCTTTTCCTTGGAGGTATCCTGCTCCTTTTTTTCCTCATCAATATGCAAAAGGTAGCTAGATACTAGTTCCCTTTTGGAATGAAAGATGCAGGTCATGCCGTGCACCTGAGCCTGAACCTCTACATCCACCCTTTGTTTAATATCTATCACTTCCTCCAAGGATAGCTCTCTAGCTAAAATAGCTCGTGACGCTCCCTTTCTAGCCCAATACTCTATCGTTTCAAAATTGGTAGAAGTAGTTTCTGTATTCCAATGTAGTGGAAGCTGAGGTGCAACCGCCTTCGCAGTTACCAGCACTGCTGGGTCGCCAAAAACAATGGCATCCACCTGAGCAGCAGCAAGCTGACGAACATACTCTTCCAATCCCTCTAAATCATCATTATGCAATATTGCATTAATGGACACATAGATCTTTACCTGATTCTCATGAGCAATTTCCACTCCTTTTTGAATCATCTCTAAGGAAAAGTCCCCTGCTACACGAAGTCCATATTTTTCTCCACCAATATTTATCGCATCTGCACCTGAATGAACCAGTTGCAGTAGCTCATCAAGATTTTTTGCAGTCACGAGCAGTTCAGGTTTCTTTTTATTATCCATTAGATTCCTCCACTTTACACGCTATTACTAAGCCATCACCTATTGGAACAAAGCTAGTTTCCAATTTGTCATAGGATGCAATAAAATCATTAAATTTCCTAATTTTTCTCAGCATTGGCTTCGTTTTAACTATTTCTAAATCTGCCACAAAGCCCCGAAACAAAACATTATCAAATACAAAGATACCCCTATCCTTTAATAACGGCTCAGCTAAATGAAAAAACTCCTCATATTTTCCTTTGGCTGCATCGATAAAAATGAATTCTGCTTGCGGAAGGGTAGGAAGGATATCTATTGCATCTCCTTCATGTAAAATAATCCTATCTGTTAATGCGGCTTTCCCGATATTTTCCTTCGCTTTTTCAATCATCTTAGGTTTTCTTTCAATCGTATGAATTGTCGCTTTGGGAAAAGCCTTCGCCAGCCAGATCGTAGAAAAGCCTATTGCTGTTCCAACTTCTATTATTATTTTTGGCTTTATTGTTTGGAGTAAAAGCTGTATTAAACGGAGGCTTGGCACCTGAATAATCGGGATATCATTATCTATACCTTCCTGCTGTAAGTTCTTTAAAAATGGATCTTGAATCGGCATTAATTGCGTTAAATAGTCCTCCACTTTTTCGTCTAAAAATCCCACAAAGCTCCACCTCTCGTTTTATTCACTACCAATTTCCTGCTGATTTTGCATTATTTCTTTGGTGCTCTGCAAATGTCTTGGAAAAGTAATGTTCTCCCGAATTATCCTTCTTCGTTACAAAGAAAAAGTAATCATTCTCTGCTGGAAAAACCACTGCTTCCAAAGATTTTCTTCCTGGGGTACCAATCGGACCTGGTGGTAGCCCTTGATATATATAGGTATTGTATGGATTATCAATTTCTAAATCGTCATAGGTTAAACGATCCTTCTGCTTACCTAAAATAAATTGAACAGTGGCACAGGATTGAAGATTCCATGAATCCCTTATTCTATTATAAAAAACACCAGCTACAATCGGTCTTTCTTTATCCACTACCACTTCTCTTTCAATGATAGAGGATAAGGTAACGATATCATGGATTGTCATTCCCTTTTCTTCTATAACCTTATTCCATTCCGTCTTCCATTCTTTTTCAAATTGAGCTAGCATTTTTTGAATAATTTCCTCTTCTGTTGCTCCCTTTTTAATTTCATAGGTTTCAGGAAACAGATAGCCTTCTAATTTATAAACTACTTCATCACGCTGAGGGATCTGCTTTATAAAGGGAAAATCGAAATTCCCCTCTTTTGTAAGTTGTAAAAAACGATCCTTGTTCACCAAGCCCTGTTCAGCTAATCGTTCTGCAATTTGATTCACATTATAGCCTTCAGGGATAGTAAATCGTACTGTCTCAATAAAAGTATTCCCTTCTACAAGCTTTTGAATAATCTCTTCTAGGTTCATATTCTTGGATAAGTCAAACCTACCTGCTTTCAACTCGGCTCCATAGCCTAAGTATTTTACATAGTATCGAAAAACAAGCTCGTTTTTTATTAGTTGCTTTTCCTTAAGAAGCTGTGCAATATCCAGTGTATTACTACCTTTAGGAATTTCAATAGAAATTACCTCTGTAGAAGAAGCATTAACAGGTTGAATTTGTGCCTGAATATAGCTAACGGTAATAATAAGAAAAATAAAAAGTATTACCATCATCATTAAAGTCCATTTTATCAATTTTTTAACCATTAATTCTCCTCCTAAAAAAGAACTACGTTTCTATATCTATATCTTTTTTTCCTTTATTAAATTAGCATAGTTTCATAAAAAAAACAATGAGAGAGGAACCCTCTCTCATTGCAGCTTGTAGATAATCCCCAATTCCTGCGTTGCTACTCAATCTAGGACTCTTACGTATTATGTATACGCTGCAATCCCTAGATTTCGTGCGCTGAAGTACAGGACGTACAAATGTCGAGGAATCACAGGACGTGATGCTTTTCCTCGACCTTGACCTTGAGAATTCTTTACAAGCTGGTATAAATAATTCCCAATTCCCTTACTGATTAAATTCATGATTTAATGTATTAAATACTTCTTCTATTATATCCCATTCATGCGGATCTTCGATCATATAGAGATTCATTCCTTCGTCTTCCTCTTCATAACGGAAAGCATAAACCTCCGCGTCCTGATCTTCCTCTGGAAGCTCTGCTGGAACAACTAATATGTAATGTTTTCCCTCTGCATCAAATTCATAAAGGACTTCAAATTTTTCTTCATTTCCTTCATCATCCGGAATAAATATATATTCACGTTCTTCTGTCTCCTTACTCATGCCATCACCTCTTTCTATCTAAATATCCTTGTAAGATAAGCATTGCCGCCATTTTATCAATCACTTTTTTTCTTTTTTTACGACTCACATCTGCCTCTAATAGAGTTTTTTCAGCAGAAACAGTTGTTAAGCGTTCATCCCAAAATTGAACAGGAAGCGTAAATCTTTTCTCTAACACCTCCGCAAAATCCTGAGTCATCTCTGCTCGTGGTCCTATCGTTCCATCCATATTTTTTGGAAGACCAACCACAATCTCTTCGATAGTATATGCTTGAATGATTTCTTCTAAACGTTTTAGATCTACTTTACGACCTTTACGCTGAATCACTTCTATTCCTTGAGCAGTAAAGCCTAATTCATCACTCACTGCAACACCTATTGTTTTTTCTCCCACATCTAAACCTAAAATCCGCATGTAAACCCTCATTTTTTATCATATTAGAATAAATGACATCGCGTTGGAATTTGTACTTTGCATAAGCAACGACTTTTGGGAATTCCCTTTCTTCATTATTTATTTCTTAAAAGAAAGGGAATGGACAACGGAGCGTGTTGTAAAGTACAAATTATCGCTCATCGAAACGCAAATTCTTCTAACGGACAACAGAGTCTTTGTAAAATATAACTCTAAGTTATCTACAAGCTACTCGTACTGTTGCTTGAGATAAGATTTAACTAATTCCTCGATGAGTTCATCCCGTTCCACTTTTCGAATCATATTTCTGGCGTTATTATGTCTTGGAATATAAGCTGGGTCACCGGAAAGTAGATAACCAACAATTTGATTAATTGGATTATACCCTTTTTCCTTTAATGCTTCATACACTAATAGCAAGGCATCCTTTGGTTCTACTTCCACTTCATCTGTTTTAACATTAAATTTCATGGTATGATCCATCGAGTTCATAACACAGCACCTCTTTCAAGATTTTACATCTCTTTTAACTACTTTAATGCTATTTTAACTGATTTTACATACTCAGTCACGTATTTCAATGCATCCTTTATTTTTTCAGGATGTTTTCCGCCTGCTTGTGCCATGTCTGGACGACCACCACCGCCGCCACCAACGCGTGCAGCTGCTTCTTTAATTAATTTACCTGCATGGAACCCTTGCTTCTGTAAATCATCGGATACCGCTGCTACTAAGTTTACTTTACCATTATTGACGGTTCCAAGTAAAACAATTCCTGAAGCCATTTTTCCTTTTAGTCCATCCACTACATTTCTTAAATTATCCATATCCATAGAACCAACTTCAGCACTTAGTACTGGTATTCCTTCAATTTCCTCTATCTGATTGGATAAATCCTTTGATTCTATATTACTTAATTTTGATTTTAGCGATTCATTTTCTCTTTGTATTTCTTTAATGGAATGCTGTAATCCTTCTATTTTTTGTGGCAAATCAATAACATTGGATTTTAGCTCCCTTGCTAATGCTTTAACCATAGAAAGCTGCTCGTTCATATAGGCATATGCCCATTTTCCCGTTACTGCTTCAATCCGTCTGACTCCAGCACCTATACTACTTTCTGATACAATTTTAAACAGACCAATTTCTGCAGAATTTGTTACATGGCAGCCACCACAAAGCTCTAAGCTATAATCCCCAACTTGAACCACGCGTACGCTAGCTCCATATTTTTCACCGAATAGTGCCATCGCTCCCATTTTCTTTGCTTCTTCTATTGGTTTTATCATGGTACCTACAGAAAGATTAGACCATATTTTTTGGTTGACCTTTTCTTCAACTAGCTTTAATTCTTCTTCACTTACTGCACTAAAGTGAGAGAAGTCAAAACGGAGCTTATCCGATGTTACTAGTGATCCTGCTTGATTTACATGATTTCCAAGGGTATCCTTTAATGCTTGATGAAGCAGGTGAGTAGCTGTATGATTTTTGATGATATCACTACGATTGGCATGCTCCACCTGCGCAACTACTATATCTCCTACTTTAAAGGTTCCTTTTTTCACTTCCACTTGATGTATGTGCTGTCCATTTGGTGCTTTTACTACATCAATAACTTCCATCTGCTCTCCATTTTTCCCTGTAATCATACCGAAGTCCGCGATTTGTCCCCCACTCTCTGCATAGAATGGCGTTTTATCTAATAAAAGCTGAACCCTTCTTCCTTCGGTAACAAAATCAAGTAATTGATCCTGTTCAATCATATGGATAATTTTCGCATCTGTCTTCAAGACATTATACCCTACAAACTCACTTTTATCCTTGATATCACCAAGGATTCCCCCTTGAATCTGCATGCTGTCAACATCCTGTCTTGCAGCACGAGCTCTTTCCCGTTGTTCCTCCATCTTTGCGTCAAAGCCCTGTTGGTCAACGGTTAATCGGAATTCCGCTGTATAATCCGCTGTTAAATCAATAGGGAAGCCATAGGTATCATATAGCTTAAATGCTTTTTCGCCAGAGAATTCTGTTTTCCCTTCTTTTTTCGTTTCTATAACCATCTGTTCAAGGATTGCTAAGCCTTCGGACAGGGTTTCGTGGAAACGTTCTTCCTCTGTACGAATTACTTTTTCAATAAAATCCTTTTTATCTAATACTTCAGGGTAATATCCCTTCATAATTTCTCCTACAATACCTGTTAAGCTATATAGGAATGGCTTCTCAACACCAATTGCTTTTCCATAACGAACTGCTCGTCGTAATAATCGTCGAATAATATATCCTCTACCATCATTGGAAGGAAGCGCACCATCACCAACTGCAAAAACAATCGTACGAATATGATCTGCAATTACTTTAAGTGCTACATCTTGCTCTGTATTCTCACCATAACGAATACCTGCATGAGTGGCAGTGGCTTGAATGATTGGTTGGAAGAGATCCGTATCATAGTTGGTTTCTACATCCTGTATAACAGATGCCATTCTTTCTAATCCCATTCCTGTATCAATGTTTTTCTTAGGTAGGGGTGTATAGCTTCCATCAGAATTATGATTAAACTGCGAAAATACTAAATTCCAAACCTCAAGAAATCGTTCATTTTCCCCACCTGGATAACACTCAGGGTCAGACTCATCACAAAGCTGCTTTCCACGATCATAAAAAATCTCACTATTTGGTCCACTTGGTCCTTCGCCAATATCCCAAAAATTACTCTCCAAACGAACAATACGTTCATCAGGAATACCTACATCCTCACGCCAGTATTGATATGCTTCATCATCCTCAGGATGAATGGTTACTGAGAGCTTTTCTGGATCAAATCCAATCCATTTGTCATCCGTTAAGAATTCCCATGCCCAAATAATTGCCTCTTTTTTAAAATAATCCCCAATTGAAAAATTACCTAGCATTTCAAAGAAGGTATGGTGTCTAGCTGTTTTTCCAACATTCTCGATATCATTGGTACGAATTGATTTTTGGGCATTTGTAATACGCGGATTTTCTGGTTTCTTCCTTCCATCAAAATACGGCTTTAAGGTTGCAACACCACTATTGATCCATAATAAAGTAGGATCTTCATAGGGAATTAAAGAGGCACTTGGTTCAATTTGATGCCCCTTTGATACAAAAAAATCTAAAAAAGCTTGTCTGATTTCATGTGTGCTCATGCTTTTCATATTTCATTCCTCCGCTTTTCCTTTTTAAAAAAAATTAATAAAAAAAACACCTCCATCCCAAATCAGGGACGAAAGTGTATTATTTCTACTTACGCGGTACCACCCTGCTTACCATATTAGAAGTGAGAAGTGAGAGGTGAGAATTGTCGAAATCGGTGAAATAACCGATTTCAAAGTACATAAATTAGCGATTGGCTTGCTATATTCTCTACCACAAATTTTCTAATAAGGTCGCTCAGCATTGATAACGGAATAACCCGATAATATCTCAGGATTAGCCTTCAATCACCTTCATCTAAGAAGCTCTCCCAGCCCAAGGAGCTTCCTCTCTTTTAGATGGTTTATGATTTACTCGATCCTTCATTGATAATAAACAAATAGTTCATTTTGGAAATATTATACCTAGCTACTAGGTTAATGTCAACGTTTTAAATAATACAGCCCTATATGCTGAATAACAACCTTCAAGATTGCAAAGATAGGTACTGCTAGGATAAGTCCTACAATCCCCCCAATTTCTCCCCCTACTAATAAGGATAGGATAATAAATAAAGGATGGATATGTAGTGTCCTACCAACAATCTGCGGAGAAACAACATTTCCCTCTAATATCTGTATAATAAGATTAACAACCAATACAGAAATGGACATTTTCCACGAGATGCTTAGTCCTACAATAATGGCAGGCGTTGCACCGATAAATGGACCTAAGTAAGGAATAATGTTAGTGATAGCCACAATAGAAGCAAGTAACAAGGCATAGGGCAATCCAATAATTAAATAGCCAATATAGGCTAATATACCGACTACAGCACAAACAATTAACTGTCCTCTAATGTAATTTCCCAATGCGTCATCAATATCTCTAACTAAACGGATGACCTCCTTACGTTTCTTCTTTGGTACAAAGGTTATCACGGTTTTTTCAAGCAATTGATAATCCTTTAAAATATAAAAAGAGACAAAGGGGACTAAGGCAATCGTTACAATGATTCCAATCGTATTCCCAATCCACCCCATAATATTGCTAAAGCCAGCAGCAATATTTTTTTCTAACCCCTCTAGGGTTGCATCAATTCCATCCTGAAAGGAGTCTGGTATCGGATTGGAATGATCGTGTCTGATTCCATCCATCCATCCATTAAATTTGCTTAAAATATCTGGTATATGCTCAGCAAAATCCTTAATTTGTTTCACCAATAAAGGGAAAGCATTCATCGCTATAATTGTCATCGAACCAAAAAATAGAATATATATCAATAGGACAGCAAATGATCTAGGTACTCCCTTTCTATGCAGTAGACTTACGATAGGGTGTAACAAATAGGAAATAATTAAGGCAATAAAAAAAGGAAGAAGAAGACTTTTTAAAAAAAAGAAGAAGGAGCCTAATACAGGACTTAATTTAACCAATAGAAAGAGAATTGTTAAAATCAGAAGAGTGGAGATTAAAACCACAAAAAGCTTCTTGTAGTGAGCAAATTCCGTATTATTTGTCTTCGTCAAATCATTCACCCCTTCCTCTATACTTATAGCAAACAATCCTTAGTTAAGTGTATGCTTGTTTTCATAAATTTACACAAAAAAAAGAACACCAAAGTGATATAGATAACAAGCTATTGAATTTGTGTTTAACTTAAGCAGCGGCTTTTGGGAATCGGTTTCTTACCAAATAATCTACACAAGAATTTGTGCTTTGCATAAGTGCGGCTTTTGGGAGTCGATTTCTTACCAAATAATCTACACAAGAATTTGTACTTTGCATAAGCGCGGCTTTTGGGAGTCGATTTCTTTCCTTCGGTTTTATCCCAAAGAAATCGACGGACATCGTGAGCGCGTTGTAAAGTACAAATTATCCCATCGGAGCGTTTTCTAGTCCACAAAAAAGAACACCAAAGTGAATATAGATAACAAGCTATTGAATTTGTGTTTCACTTAAGCAGTGGCTTTTGGGAGCCCATTTCTTACCAAATAATCTACACAAGAATTTGTGCTTTGCATAAGTGCGGCTTTTGGGAGTCGATTTCTTACCAAATAATCTACACAAGAATTTGTACTTTGCATAAGCGCGGCTTTTGGGAGTCGATTTCTTTCCTTCGGTTTTATCCCAAAGAAATCGACGGACATCGTGAGCGCGTTGTAAAGTACAAATTATCCCATCGGAGCGCTTTCTAATCCACAAAAAAGAACACCTTCAGAGAAAAGGCTTCTCCTTGGTGTTCTATAAAAACTATCTTGCTCTTACCATGTTTCTAAACATTTTTGTTCTGCCTATTAGACGAAAAACTCCAAGTCTTCCCATCGAATTAACCATGGTATTCATCGTTCTGTTCATGATATTCCTGCTCAACCTATTATTGTTCCTTGCTGAGCGTCTCATGATTACTCCAGTTAACGCAGCAACAACTCCCCCTGCTAAGATACTTCTTGTAAAAATATTCAATGTTATACCTCCTTTAGAACGGTTCTTGGATTTTGAGTTCCTCTTCCGTAAACAAATCGTCTAAAGAACTAAGGCTTCCATCTTCCTCCACCTGATGAACAATTAGGCGATCCTCAGCAACAGTGAGCTCTATAAAGCAATTCCAACAATAGTATTGATTGTTAGCAATTTTTCCTATATCACGACTTTGGCAGTTTGGACACGTTAACACAGTTATTCCTCCTCAACAGCTTCCTCATCAAATATAACGTCTTTAATTTCGTTTGTAGGAACAATCATCGCATCTTCACCTAAAACTACTTTTTGAGGAGCCTTGATTGTTCTTCTACCTTCTGTAATATCTGAAATAAAGCCATCAGATATTTCATACCCTATTATTTTTCCCACTTCTTCCAAAAAATAAACGTCCTTAATGTGTCCTAATTCATGTCCATTCGTCGTAATAACAGGAAGCTCTTTATAGCTTAAGCTGCCAGAAACAAATCCATATCCCGCCTGTTTATCGGGAATTAATGATGTAACAGAACTAATCGTTACAGCATCATCACCGATTGCACCAATTTGTTCAAAAGGAAGGTAATGTAACTTTGCAAGAAATGCCTGATTTTTTTCAACAGATAGCCCTTTTAGTTCTCCAGATGTGTTAAAATAAAGATCTTTAACCGTTCCAACCTGTTTTCCTGAGCAAATATCTAGAACAGGCAGTCCTATTACATCTTGAAGCTTTCTCATGAACCTTCCTCCCCAAAAGGGATACCTTTAGTATATGGAATCTAAAGCAATCACATTCGATGAGAATGCCTATTCATAATATTGGCTATTTCATTCGCAGCATAGCTGATTTCATCTATCGTCTGCTGGTAACCAAAGCTAATTCGAATGGAGGATTTTGCTACTTCATCAGGAAGATGAAGCGACTTTATTACTCGTGACACATCAATGATCTTAGATGCACATGCTGACCCACCAGAAACAGCAATTCCTTTCATATCTAATTTCATTAGCATGGTATCGGTTTTGATTCCTAAAAAACTTACATTTAAGATACTTGGTACCACTTTACTGGGATGTCCGTTAATCACAAAAAGGTCTTGTCCAATATAATCCTTCCAAATTTCGATCATTTTCACTCTATAGAGGGTAATATGCTCACGTTTTTTTTGCTTTGTCTCCATTAAAATTTTTGCTGCCTCACCAAAGCCTACAATGCCTGGCACATTTTCTGTTCCACCCCTCCTTGTTCGCTCTTGGGTCCCCCCAATGAAGGGATGTATCTTTACTCCATCTTTTATGTATAACGCTCCAATACCCTTTGGACCATTAATTTTATGAGAGGATATCGTAAGCAGATCCACAGGAAGCTTATTCAAGCTAATATCCAATATTGGGAAAGCTTGTACCGCATCGGTATGAAAAAGAATCCCTTTGTTTTTTAGGAGGAATCCTATTTCTTCGATTGGTTGAATCGTACCAATTTCATTATTCACATACATAATACTAACTAAAATGGTATCCTTACGAATCGATTTCTCCACATTATGTATATCTACCATTCCATAATTATCTACCGGAAGCATGGTTACTTCAAAGCCAAATTGCTCTAACCATTTAGTTGCCTCTAAAACAGCCGCATGTTCAATTTCTGAAATAATAATGTGCTTTCCTTTCGCCTGATTCGCTAACGCAGTACCAACAATCGCTAAAAAATCTGCTTCTGTACCACCGCTTGTAAAAAGTACTCTTGATGGGTTCGTATCTAATGCAAGTGCTACTTGTTCCCTAGCTTCCTCCACTGCAGCCTTTACAGCTTGACCATAGGAATGAATACTAGATGGATTCCCAAATTTCTCTTTAAAATACGGCTCCATTTTTTGAAAAACCTGAGGATGAATTGGAGTGGTAGCACTATGATCGAGATAAATGTTCCTCATTTCTCTTCTCCCTTATTAATAATGCTTGCTGAAAATAGACATCCCACCATTTGATGAAAAATTGCATCACTGGTCCAATTAAAATAGCTGAAATGACTGTTCCAATGAAAACTGGCCCACCCAAAAACCAACCAATAGCTAAAACAAGGACTTCCATGCTTGATTTAATTCTTCCTATACTCCAATCGAAGCGTTTAGACAATACAATAACCAAGCTATCTCGTGGTCCTGGTCCTAATTTAGCAGCTATATACAACCCTGCTCCTAATCCCATAAGAAGAATGCCAATGAATAAAAAAAGAGATTGGCTTATCCAAGTCTTCATTGTTGGTAAAACGAATAAAGAAAGATCAATAAACCAACCAACGAATATCATATTTAATATGGTACCAATAGCTAAGATTTTTTTATCAATATAATAAGTGGCTATAATAACGACTAATCCAACAATTTGTGCCCATGTTCCAATGGTTAAACCAAAGCTTTTATATAACCCGATATGGAGAACATCCCAAGCAGAAACCCCCAAATCAGCTTCAATAATCATGGCAATACCAAAGCTCATGACCAGAATACCAATAAAAAAAATAGCTAATTTATTAACCAAGCTAGTCGTCATTCTCTATTCTCTCCTCTTCGCTGTAAATCAATCTCTCTAATTGTTCGTTTTCTTTCTTTGATTAATCTTAGCTTCCATTCCTTGATCACTTGGCGAATAATATTGTCTTCCTAATAGCTCCTTCGGTAAATACTCCTGTTTAACATAATGATTGGGGTAATCGTGAGGATATTTATACCCTTTTCCATGTCCGAATTGCTCTGCACCTTTATAATGAGCATCTCTTAGGTGTAGAGGAACCTCCCCAAGCTTTCCTTTTCTTACATCTCCTATCGCAGCATCTATCCCTTTAATCACAGAATTAGATTTTGGGCTTTCTGATAAATAAATAATGCATTGTGCCATATTAATTCTGGCTTCTGGTAATCCAACAACCTGTACAGCATGCCAAGCGGCTATTGCCTGCTCTAAAGCAGTAGGATTAGCCATTCCAATATCTTCTGAGGCGTGAACAATCATTCTTCGTACAATATATTTAGGATCTTCTCCTGCCTCTAGCATTCTAGCCATCCAATATAAGGCCGCATCGCTATCACTTCCGCGTATCGATTTTATCATCGCGCTCATCATATCATAGCGCTGATCTCCTCTATCGTAACGCATAGCAGGCTGCTGGATAGAATCCTCGGCTATTTCCAACGTAATAATAATCGCTCCACTCTCATTTGGCTCTGTTGTCGTTACTGCTAGTTCTACAGCATTGTAGCACTTTCTTAAATCTCCATTTGCTGTATCAATGATATGCTCTAGCGCTGCTGATTCGATTTCTACTTTTTTATTCCCATAGCCACGTTCTTTGTTATTAAGCACGTTTTGTATTGCTTCTGTCATATCTTCTTTTGTTAGCGATTCTAAACGAAAAATTTGGCTTCTTGATAATAAAGCGGCATTTACTTCGAAAAATGGATTTTCCGTGGTTGCTCCTATAAGGATAATCTCTCCCTTTTCGACCGAGGGTAAAAGCGCATCCTGCTGTGCTTTATTAAATCGATGTATTTCATCTAAAAATAAAATAGTTTTTCTTCCATATAATTTTAGCTGCTCGTTTCCTCTATCGATTACCTCTCTTACTTCCTTAACCCCAGTACTCACCGCATTTAAACGGATAAAATCACTACTGGTTGCTTGACTAATGACATAAGCTAAGCTTGTTTTCCCTGTTCCTGGAGGTCCGTATAAAATGATTGAAGAAAGGCGGTCTGCTTCAATTGCTCTTCGTAGCAGCTTTCCCTTCCCTATAATTTGCTTCTGTCCTATATACTCCTCTAAATTCCTTGGTCTAATGCGATCAGCCAGCGGTGCATATTGATTCAACCCTTCAGAAAATAAATCAAACATCATAGTCTCGTCCTCTTTTATCCTTTAATAATCTCTGCAATCTTCTCTAGCGTCACAAAGATATCCTTTTCGGTAATTTCACGATGAGTCGTTAAACGAATAACATATTCCCCGAAGGCACTACCAAGAATTCCTTTATTTTTTAAAGAAGATAAAAATTCTTCCGCTGTTAACCCAGTTGATTGTACATCAAAAAGAACAATATTTGTTTCTACTGTATCTATGTCTATTTTGATTCCTTCTATTTGAGCTAGTCCATTTGCCAGCTGCTTTGCTAAATGATGATCTTCTTCTAAGCGATCCACCATTTTCGTTAAAGCAATAATCCCTGGTGCCGCCATCAAACCAGCTTGTCTCATTCCACCACCTAGACGTTTTCGCCACTTTCTCGCCTGTTCAATCCAATCCTTTGGACCAGCTAATATTGATCCCATTGGTGCACTTAATCCTTTAGATAAGCAGACCTGAACGGTGTCTACATATTGTGTCAGTTCCTTTACATCAATGCCTAATGCGACAGAAGCATTAAATAATCGTGCGCCATCTAAATGTACAGGAACGTTCTTAGCTTGAGCAAGCTGATATACTTCTTTCATATAGTCTGGAGGAATAACTGCTCCACCAGCACGATTATGTGTGTTTTCAAGCGCAATCATCGCAGTAGTTGGTAAATGAATATCTACTCCTCGTATCGCTTGTCGAATAGCTTCAATAGGCATTTTCCCGCGTTTTCCTGCTATTGTCCTTGTCTGAACACCAGCTAACGCTGCAACTGCACCAGCTTCATAGTAAAAAATGTGAGCATCCGCTTCGATAATCATTTCATCCCCTGGTTTTGCATGGGTTAATACGGCTATCTGATTTCCTTGGGTGCCACTTGTAACAAATAGCGCCGCTTCCTTACCCAATATATCTGCTGCTAAATCCTCTAGCTGATTTACTGTTGGATCCTCACGATAAACATCATCCCCAACCTCCGCATGAACCATTGCTTCACGCATTTCCTTCGTTGGCTTTGTTATGGTATCACTACGTAAATCGATCATATTCTCTCTTCTCCCATCCATCATTTTATATTCTATTTTACTGTTATCTCTGTATTATTTCATCCATTAAAGTTATTTACTTCTGCAAGCAATTTTTCAAAATCCTGAATATATGCTATACCTTCAAACCAATCCTTAATACGAGGCATTTTTTCAGCATACTCCCGATTATATACTGTATCAACAATTACAGTAGGGATATTAGCCTCTAACAATCGATTAATATGCTCTGGATCATCTTCAAAAAACAGGTCTATTCCCAGCTTTTGAGCAATAATCCCTTTATTTTGAGAATTCATATATAGATTTTTTCCGTTATAGGGGAAGTTGTGTTTTCCCAACCAATCAATGGTGATGCTTTTAATTTTATCAAAGCCAGGTCTTGCTGTAATAAAATATACCTCATGCCCTTTGTCCGTAAGCTGTTGTAGTGCTTCAGGGGCATGCTCAAGTGGAACACCGATTGTGTATATTTTCCCCTCTAGCCTTCTCCACATTTTTTTTCCTTCATCACTTGTTAGCCCATAGGGTTTATCTAGATGAAAGGTTGTCACCTCATCTTCTGTAAGACTCATATTTAATTCTTCATTGTACACCTGAATCGCTGCTTTATGTGTATACTTTATTGTTCCATCAATGTCAATACCAAGCTTCATGATAAACTCTCCACCTTCATTTCTTTTTATACCATCCTAAAAAACATCATATGCTATTTAGATAAGATAATCTAGTCATTAGGTTCTTTACGCTTTATAAAAAATACTGCTTGAAAAGAAGCCTCAAGCAGTATTAGTTTTCCCTTGTATCCATGAAGATACTTACTTATTTTTATTTATATGTGTTTTTGGCTTTAACTGATACGAATAAGCCTTTAACTCCTTTATCTTTGCATTTTGGAATGCTTCCTGATAAAGATATAATTGACTCGCTAATGAAGGTTCGTTATTTTTTGGTATTTTGTTATAATTTCCATTGGAACCCAATATTCTTGCTTTCACATTATCATTTAATTGTATGTGAAGAAGACTCTTTAATCGTTCTTTTAAATTGCTTTGTAAAACGGGAAAAAGAATTTCCACTCGGTTTACCATATTCCTAGTCATCCAATCCGCGCTGGATAAGTAGAACTTTTCATCTCCACCATTCTGAAAATAGAATATACGACTATGCTCTAAAAACCGACCAACAATACTTATTACTCGAATATTTTCACTTACATTGGAAATACCTGGGCGCAAACAACAAATCCCTCTAATGATTAAATCAATCTTCACTCCTGCTGCTGAAGCTTTATATAAAGCTTTAATGATTTCTTTATCCGATAAGGAGTTCATTTTAGCAATAATTCTTCCAGGACGTTCCTCTGTCGATTGAACGATTTCATTCTCAATCATTTCAATCACTTTATCCCTTAATCCAATCGGAGCAGTAACCAATTGGTTCCATTTTGGCGTACTAGAATAGCCAGATAAATGATTGAAAAAGGCTGTTGCATCTTCCCCAATATCTTCTCTTTGTGTAAACATACCGATATCTGTATAGATGCGTGCTGTTATATCATTATAATTACCCGTTGATAAATGAACATAGCGACGGATTTTATCTTTCTCAGCACGAACCACTAATGTAATTTTACTATGCGTTTTTAGTCCAACTATTCCATAAATAACATGGCAGCCAGCTTCCTCTAATTTTTTCGCCCAACCAATATTATTTTCTTCGTCAAATCGAGCCTTTAACTCAACCAATACCGTTATCTGCTTGCCATTTTCCGCAGCCTTCGATAATGCCAAAATAATAGGTGAATCGCCACTAATACGATAGAGTGTCTGCTTTATTGCCAGTACATTAGGGTCTTCTGCTGCCTGCTGAACAAAATGAACAACAGGATCAAAGGATTCATATGGATGATGAAGAAGAATATCCTTATCTGTTATAGCTTGAAAAATTTCCTTTTCTCCTATCATATCCTGTGGTGGCTGTGGAGGCAGCTCTTCATATTTTAAATGCTCATAACCTGGAAGATTATAAAACTTCATTAAAAACGTCAAATCTAACGGTCCCTCTAAGGAATAAATATCCCAATCCGCCAAATCAAGTGAGCTTTTTAAGATGTCTAGAAGAACCTTATCAATCGATTTGGTAACTTCCAGCCTTACGATTGAACCAAGTTTTCGCTTTTTTAATTCCTTTTGAATCGTCTGTAATAAATCTTCTGCCTCTTCTTCATCGAGATCTAGGTCTGCATCCTTGGTAATACGAAAAGGACTTGATACAAGGATTCGATTTCCTTTAAAGAGATCCCCAATATATTTACAAATTAATTTTTCTAATAGAATGTATTCATTTTTCTCTGTATCCGAGGGAAGCTGTATATAACGTGGTAATACTGAGGGAACTTCAACCACAGCAAATAGCTTCTTATCCTCTCTTTCGTTATCCAATAATATGGCAATATTTAAGCTCTTATTTAAGAGCATTGGGAAAGGATGACTTGAATCAACTGCCATTGGCGTTAATACAGGATAAATGCGCTCCCGAAAAAAAGCTTTTGCAAAAGCCTCTTGCTTCTCATCCATTTCCTCTGCCTCTACGAAAAAAATCCCTTCTTGCTTTAATTCAGGAATAATCAAATCTTGAAAAAATTCATACAGCTGATGAATCATTTCATGGGTATGATTAGAGATAGCTGATAGCTGTTCTTTTGGAGTCATCTTTGTCTTATTATCTGGAATAGCATATCCTATTTTCACTTGCTCCTTCAAACCAGCTACACGTACCATAAAGAATTCATCCAAGTTAGAGCTTGTAATAGCTAAGAATTTCAACCGTTCAAATAATGGATTAGATACTTCGATGGCTTCTTCTAGGACACGGTAATTAAAGGATAGCCAGCTTAATTCACGATTAATATAATAATCCGGTCGATCAAATTGATTCATTGTTATTCAACCCTTCACCATTAATTACTATTTTCATTTACCTTTAAAGAAAAGCGATATTTAAATCCTTTATATAATTTCTGCATTAGCTCTTCAGCAAATTGACACTCGATAAGATGATGTGAGCCATTACATTCTACTGTGATTTTTCGATTCTTTTTTTCAAGCTTAATCTTTTTAACTGATTGTGACATAGAGCGGTCTAATGATCGAGCTAATAAAAGAATAGGTCCCAACTGATTAATAAGGACCTCATCTTCTTTCGTTAGGATTTCCATATAATCCGTTATCTTTGTTTTTACTAGTTTATCGTTTTTATAGGAAGCAACAAAGGCAATTAATAGCCGCTCTCTTTGCGAAATTCCCATTAGCAACACATTTGTAATTAGGTAAAATGTATGCTGTGACGTATTATATACATTGATTGAACGACCAATATCGTGTAGAAGTGCGGCAGCCTTTAGAAGCTTTTTTTCCTTCGCCTTCAAAGTAAGAATCTCTAAACGATTTAATTCATCAAAAAGCTTCTTTGCCAAACGAGAGACGTGATAAGCATGAGGCTTATTCACATCATATCGGTTCATAAACTGTTCTACACTAAACATGGCGACATCCTCAAAATAGGGAATGTTTTTTTCCTTTAATACCTTATCAAACAGAATCCCATCTCTAAGACCCTTGTTACTGATAATAAGCTCCTTACTTTGTACCCATTCCATTAACGTTTTAAAAACAAATAATCCAGAAGGGATAATATCCACTCTATCCTTTGACAATCCATTAATTTCCACGCGCGATTCAATGGGAAGCTGACTGACCAAATCAAATATTTCTTCAACATCCTCCGTTTTCATCACATAAGTATGCAGACTAGATAAGGGATAGCTTCTTTTCCTCTGATGAATCTTTGCTAAATTCCTTGCGGTTCCTCCTATTGCTACTAATGGGTATTTCTGATTTTTTAGCCAAGGATGTTTAGCGAATTCTTGCTTCATATATTCTTTTACCTGCTGTAATTCCTTTGTTGTTGGAATATCCTCTGTGAAAAACCTTTTCGTTAACGAAACAGCACCAAAGGGGAAACTAATACTATTTATTTTTTCCCTATTTTTAATTAGTGTAATCTCTGTACTCCCACCACCAATATCCACAGCAACGGCATGTTTAATATCCATCGTATTTACTACTGCAAGATAGCCACAATTGGCCTCCTCTTCTCCAGTAAGAAGACGAATAGGTACTCCAATATCTTCCCTTATTGTTTGAAGCAACGCCTGTCCATTATTTGCTTGTCGAACTGCAGCAGTTGCAACTGCAATAATTTCATTCACTCCTCTTATTTGACAAATCTCTTTAAATTGCTGCATGCATGCTAGGGTTTTTCTAAATCCTTCTTGATCAATATTCCTATCCGCTTGGATGTGTTCACTTAAGCGAAGCACCTGCTTAAAATTATCAAATTCATACATGAGTCCTTGCTGATCCAAATAATAAATAACCAAACGAGCTGAGTTTGATCCTAAGTCAATAATACCAATATAATTTCCCAAAATTAATCCCCTACTTTAATAATTTATCGTAATTTAATACAAGCTTAATATACTTAATACTAGCTTAATAAAATGTAATATTTTTAAACAAGAAACCGATCCCATTCTTTTTTATCTTCAATATTATATAGGAAAATGGAAGAAAAATATATCTACCCTTCTTCTCGAATGAAATACTCTCAATAATTTGTAATAATTGCTATAATCGTATATGATAATAATGTTACAGATCTAAGCATTTTGAGGTGAACCCCATGTATTTTCAACAAATACGTCCGCAAAAAATATACGAAAAGGTAATAGAACAAATTAAAGAAATGATCGAAAAAGGTGAATTACGCCCAGGAGATAAGCTCCTTTCCGTACGTGAGCTTGCTGAACAGTTAAATGTCGGACGAAGTGCTGTACGAGAAGCTTTAAGCGCCTTACAGGAAATGGAATTGATCGATTTAAAACAAGGAGAAGGAACCTTTGTCAGTCAATTATCCACCAGTGAATTATTAGGCACTAATAACCTAACTGCTCTTATAGAGTACGGACATATCGAATCATTATTAGAGGTTAGAAAGCTCATTGAAACATCCTATATTGAGATAGCTGCAGAACGAAGAGATTATGAAGATTTAAAGCGGTTAGAAGCCGCACTTCAATTAATGGAAAAGGATTTGGAAAGTAAAACCCATGGTGAAGAGGCAGACTGGCTGTTTCATTATGCTATCGCTAAAGCAACAAAGAATGAGATGCTAGTCTATATTATTGAATCCATCTCTGATTCGATGAAGCAAAATATTAGAACAGATCGAATGATTCTTTACAATAAAAAAGGAATGCCAAAAAAGCTACTAAATGAACATCGACAGATTTACGAAGCTATCCTAAAAAAAGACGGTAAGGTTGCTAAAAAGCTGCTTAATTACCATTTGCAGCAGGTAGAAGACCAAATTAAACAAATAGCCGAAGAACATGATAGGAATAAGCATAAAGAGAATATGTAGCTTAGGCACGATTTAAGCTGGAGGGATGACACAGATGAAATAAAAGTGTTCACTCTTCCGTCTTATATTTTTTTACCTTTGATACAATCACTAATATTATTGGTACTAGAAATCCCGAAGCAATACCGCTATAGGGATATAGCATATTAAAAAGTTCATTTGACTGTACACCAGTTTTAGGTAATAAGCTAACAATATAGCCAGAAATAAGTACAATAGCTGCTATAATGTTATAGTTTGCTTTTTTAAATATCTTGCTTATATAGAAAATAACGATGTAGGAACAAACAGTAATTGTGCCAAAAGCACCGATAATCCATGCAGCTACAACAAATCCGTCCATTCTCCTGAGAAATTGAAGAAAGGGTAATTCGACTCTTCGAATGGCTATGATTCCTGGATCTTTATAGTTTACCACTTCATCCACACCAATAACTGAAAAATTGGATTCGGTAATGAATATATAAAAGAGCGTTATAAAAATACTAGTCCCCAAGGTATAATAAAAAACTTTCTTTGTAGTATTACGTCTAAAGGGAATAGCTCCAATTAGTTCATAGCCTCCAAAAGGCAAAAGAAAGTACCATATATCTTTTAAATGAGACGTAGCGTCTGAGAGAAAAATAGGCTTTAAATTTATTAAGTTTCCCTGTGTTAGCAATATTATATAAGATAGAATGATTAATATAAGAAAAATCAATCCATAAAATTCCATTACTCTGGCAATATTCTTAATTCCTTTAATTATGAGATAGTATACTACCAGGAATATGGTCAGTGAAATAACAGATACAGGTGTTTCTCTTAATAAGTTAATTTTAATTAATTCACCTGCATCTCTAGAAACAGCAAATAAAGGGATAAAAAAAGATGATATGATGATAAAAATAAAGATATAAGTCACAAATTTACCAACCAATAGATTACTGTATTCTACTAGTGTTTTTTCCTTATGTACCCATCCGAGATACGTATATAATGCAAAAGGGATACTTACAATCATTCCAGAAATTAAAATTAACATCCAACCACCTGTACCAGCCAAGCTGGCTACTGTTTTAGCAATACTGACACTTGGATATGATGCGATGTAAATAAATAAAATAAAGGCTAATTGACGATTACTGATATATTGTTCTGACATATTTGCCTCCTAGTGTCCGTATTTTTTAATTTTTATTCTCGGTTTTGGATAACTTAGGATCTTTTTCACTACCAGTATTTCCTAGAAAAAAATTAAAAATTCCCTGCAAATGAAATGGAGCAAAAGGCTTTAAATAGGGAACACCGAAGCTAGAAACAGAAATCATATTAATACTAATAGCTATTGTTCCAATAACAAATCCAAATAGTCCTAATAAACCCGATAGTATAAGCAAGAAAAATTTCAATATGTGTAAAGCATTTGTAATAGAATAATTTGGAGCAGCAAAAGAGCACATAAGTGATAGAGAAATAATGATTACCAAAAGTGGGCTGACTAACCCTGCTGCTACAGCGGCTTGTCCGATTACAATGGTACCCACAATTCCTACAGCAGCACCAACCTGCTTTGGAAGACGAATACTAGCTTCTCGTAATATTCCAGCTAATACTTCCATCAGCAAAGTCTCAGTAAATGCATTAAATGGAACTGTAGCTCTAGCTTGAGCGATAGATAAAATATAGATCGGTGGAAGTATGTCTGGATGATATGCCACGATAGCAATATATAAAGGAGATACTACAAGAGTAATTACCATAGCAAGTATTCTTAAGGCTTTAACAAATACATTATAAATGGAACTTTCAAAATAATCGTCTGCACTGTCTAAATATTCTATAAAGGTTTGTGGAGCTGTTAATGCAAGACCTCCTCCTTCAACAAGTATGATAATCTTTCCACCTAATAGGTTTGTGCATGCCCTATCAGATCTCTCAACAGTCCCTAGTACAGGAAACAATTTATATTTGTCAATTTTTTTTCAATGCGTCCAGATAAGACTACTCCATCAGCATCAATATTTGTAAGACTTTTTTTGATACTGT
>JAENYW010000008.1 GCA_016841555.1 Tepidibacillus decaturensis | reverse complement strand
GATGCTCCTGGGATAAACGAAAATTAATCGTATGAAGAATAGCTCCCATCGTAGGAATTGCAAAATACGCTTCTAAGTGTCGATGATCATTCCATGCTAAAGTAGCAACTCGTTCTCCTTGCCTTACACCTAATGCATGTAAGGCTTCAGCTAGCTTTTTGGTTCGAAGATAAAAATCATCATAAGAATAACAAAAAATTCCAGTAGGTCTCCTTGACACAATTTCATTCTTAGGATACAGTAGCTTAGCTCTTTTTAGAATGTGGGTTAAGTTTAAAGGGGTATTCATCATAAAAACAGTCATCTCCTTTTTAGAATTTTCATACTTTTTTTAATATTCTATTTTTAGTTTTCAATTTCCTTCTTTTATCATCATATTTATATCCTGTCTTATAGTAGAACTAGAAACATCTAAACGATCAAAGTTAATTAAAAGGAAATCGACTTTTGTCTCTGTATAGAACTAATTTAGTACTTTTGTCCCATTTTGATAGTATTAACATTCCTTTCTCTCTTTTCAGAAGGAAAAATGAAATTTTTGTTGAATATATGTATGATATAATTTAATAAATATATTTTTTTTACTATGCGCTATCTTTAATTCATATGCTCAGATGTAGTAAATAAAGTACAACATAGAGAAGAGAGGTTATTATTTATGAAAATCTATCAAAAATTACTCATCAGCTTTACTTTATTAATTTTATTTTCTGTTGGTATTGGCGTATTAGGCATTATAAAAACGGATCATCTTAATAGTAGTTCAAAGGAATTGTATAGCGATCAAGTAGTTCCACTGACACAACTCTATATGATTGAAAATATGGTGTATGCTAACCATTTAGTTATTCAAACATCTAAAGCAAGAAACCAACCAGTTAATTTTAGTACTGTAGAAATGAATATATCTAAAATGAAGCAAGCATTCGAAAGGGTAAAAGAAGTCTCTTCTAAAGAGAAGGATTCCAAAGAATCAACACTAATAGCAAAGATAGACAAATACATAATAGAATACGAAACATATATTAAAGACAGCAAGGCAATTAATAACAAGGGTGATGCCTTTGACGATCTTGAGTTTTATCAATATTTCTTAAATCTTAAATCAACATTAGACCAGTTAATACAAACGAAATTAAACTTAATAGAGAAAGAAAATGTGAATAATGAAGCAGTCTTTAAGGCTTCGAGAAATTTAGCATTTGGTGCTATTTTATTAGTAGTCTTTATCGGTCTTACTCTTTCTTTCACTATTTCTAGAAGTATTCGAAGGAAACTAAGTTTATTGAATCAAAAGGTTGTAGATATCGCACAAAATGGCGGCGATTTAACACAAAAAGTAGTCCTTTCAGGTAAGGATGAAATTAATCTTCTTGGTGATAATATTAATCAGTTAATCGATAAATTACGTGAGATGCTATTGGTAGTAAAAAATAATACGAATCAGGTTACGATTAAAGCAAAGGAAGTTAGTGAAATAAATGTACAGTCTGCTGAAGTGACCAATCAAGTTGCTGTTGCAATCAATGATATTGCTTCTGGATCTGGAAATATTGCTGAGGATGTCCAAAATGCTTTTGAGGCACTCGATAATATGCGAAATGATATGAGGCAAGCAATGAGTAGCTCTAATGAAGTGAATCAAGGAATAGTATCTACAAACCAACAAATAGAACAAGGACATTCAATCATTAATGAACAAACAACTTTAATGAAAACAAATAAATCTTCTATTTTACAGACAAAGGATTCTTTAGATGAATTAACAACACAATTAGGTGATATTCATCAAGTGCTGTCATTAATTGATGATATTGCTCAACAAACAAACCTTTTAGCTTTAAATGCAGCAATAGAAGCAGCACGTGCAGGGGAACATGGTAAAGGGTTTGCAGTTGTTGCTGATGAAGTTCGTAAGCTTGCTGAACAGTCAGCTAAATCAACCAAGCAAATTAGTGAAATTATTCATGAAATTGTAAAGAAAGCGAAGCTGACAGTGGATGAAATGAATCAGTCACTTGAAAATACAGTTATTCAAGAAGAAACGGTAGCTAAGACTAATCGCATTTTTGAACAAATAGTCGTATCAATGAATCAAATAGCAGATAAAGCAAATGAATTATTTGTTATTACCAACCGTGCAAATGATTCTACTGTTCAGATGGCAGAAAAAATGGAAAATATTGCATCCGTTACAGAAGAATCAGCAGCAAGTGCAGAGGAAGTGTCAGCATCCACCGAAGAGCTTACCTCGTCTACGGATGAAATTGGTATCCATTCACAGGACCTTTTAATAAGCATAAACGAACTGAAAAATTTGATAGCAGAATTTACATTAGAGGTTGAGAATCCACAGGATGAACAAGATGATAACCAAGATTCTACTATAGATTTGAATACTGTAGATGAAGATACCATTGATATAGTAAGTGAAAATATAAAGAATGAAGAGCATAATAATCAGATAGTTGATGACGAAAAATAGAAAAATATAAATAAGAACCAAAAAAAGGCATTGTATACGTACAATAGCCTTTTTTTTTGATTCTGAATTGATTTTCTTTTGCAAAAAGGGTTACTTGATACCCCTCTTGTGGAATAGATGTATGAAAACTAAAAAATTTCTGTTTCGATATCTTCAACAACTGCCTCTGTATTCGCTTCTATATATCTAAGTACTTGGTTAATTACTTTGATTACTTGTTTTTTTTCATTACTGATACAGGCGATCCCTATTACGATGGATTGCTGAAAATCCTGATTATCTATTTCTGCAATAGAAACATTATATCGATGCTTTACTTTATCTATAATACTCTTTACTACCATCCTTTTATCCTTTAATGAATGACTAGAATGAACTAATAAATAGATTTTCCCTGTACCAATAATCATTTTTTAAGTACCTCCATATAAAAAAGTTATAAATTACTTTTTACATACTTCATTCTAATCAGTTATCTACTTACAATTATATACTTTGATAAAATAAAAAGGAAAGAAAACGATTTTCTCCCCTTTTCACTGTTGATTTAATAACCAATTTATTCAGCCCTGTACTTTTCTATTTTAACTGCAGCAACCTTATACTCTCCTGTTAAGGTAATTGGATCAAATGCACCATTTGTTAATACATTTGTTGGTACGTCTTTGTGATGGAATGACATCCAAATTGTCCCTTCTGCCACACGATCTGTTATCTCTATTGCTGTAACTACCTCTCCCCTACGAGAGGTTACCTTTAATTTATCCTCTTTACTTAACTGAATTTTTTCCGCATCCTTCGGATGAATCATCGCTAATTCATCTGGATGATACTCTGTTAAGCTTTCTGAATACTGTGTTGTCACATTATAGTGGTAGAGCCTTCTACCAGTAGAAAGATAAAATGGATATTCTTCATCTGGAACCTCTGCAGGTGGTTTATGATCTACACCTTTAAATGTGCCTTTCCCTTTTGTAAAGGCTCCTACATGTAAAATTGGTGTGCCTGGATGATCCTTGGTTGGACAAGGCCATTGTAAGCTTTTCTTCTCTAATCGTTCATAATCTATGCCAGCGTAGATAGGTGTTAGTTTAGCTATCTCCTCAAATATTTTCGATGGATGCGTGTAATTCATTTCGTATCCCATACGGGTAGATAATTCGGAAATAATCATCCAATCTGGTTTTGATTCACCAATGGAATCAATTGCTTTTCTAACCCTTTGTACCCTTCTCTCTGAATTTGTAAATGTACCATCTTTTTCAGCAAAGCTTGAAGCAGGTAAGAATACATCTGCTAATTTTGCTGTTTCCGTCATGAACAAATCCTGTACAACAAGAAATTCTAAGCTATTTAAGCCTCTTTCTACATGACTTGCATCAGGATCACTCAGTAAGGGATCCTCACCCATGATATACATTCCTTTTATTGTTCCCTCTATCGCTTGATCAAACATTTGAGGGATAGTTAAGCCTAATTTTCCTGATAATTCTACTCCCCATGCTTTTGTGAATTTCTCCTTTATTTCAGGAACAAAGACTTTTTGATAACCCGGAAAAACATCTGGTAATCCCCCTACATCGCATGCCCCTTGGACATTATTTTGTCCACGCAATGGATTAACCCCAACATTTTCCCTACCCAAATGACCAGTTAACATGGCTAAATTAGCAATGTTAATCACATTATCTGTACCAGTAACGTGCTCAGTAATACCCAATGTATAACTGATTGATGCATCCTTCGTTGAAGCGTATAAACGTGCTGCTTGATAAAGAAGTTCTACATGAATACCAGTTATTTCAGCTACCTTTTCTGGAGGGTAAGCCTCCACTGTTTTTTTCAGCTCTTCCAGATTCTCTGTTCTATTCTCTACAAATTCTTTGTCCCATAAGCCTTCTTTGAGAATAATATGCATGATTCCATTTAACAATGGAATATCTGTACCAGGCTTAAGCGGCAGCCATATATCCGCTAAATCAGCCATTTCTGTTCTTCTAGGATCTGCTACAATCAGCTTTGCACCATTTCGAATTGCTTTTTTCATCTTCACACCTAATATAGGGTGTGCTTCAGTAGGATTGGAACCAATTAAAAAGATTAAGTTTGTATGTTCAATATCCTTAAAGGAGTTTGTCATAGCACCGCTTCCAAACGTAGTGGCAAGACCTGCCACTGTAGGAGCGTGTCAGGTTCGGGCACAATGATCGATATTATTGTTACCAATCACTGCGCGTACAAATTTTTGCATGACATAATTTTCTTCATTGGTACATCTAGCTGAACTAAGGGCTCCTATCGATTCATTCCCATATTCTTTTTTCATAGCAAGGAATTTTTTACTTACTAGGTCTAATGCTTCATCCCAAGAAGCTTCTACAAATACTCCTTCTTTTTTAATTAAAGGAGTTGTAATTCTTTCAGGATGATGAATATAATCGGTGCCAAAACGTCCTTTTACACAGAGATGTCGTCCGTTTACTTCACTTTCAGGATTAGAGGTAACGCCTATAACCTTCCCATCCCTTACATTCAGATCGAAGTTGCATCCAACGCCACAAAACGGACAGGTGGTTTTTACTTTCTCTACTTCCCAGCTTTGTCCCTTTCCTATCATCTTTTTTTCTAATAAGGCACCTGTTGGACATACAGCAACACAGCTACCACAAAAAACACATTCTGATTCAATTAATGGTACGTCCATGGCTGTAGTCACCTTGGTATCGTATCCTCGATAAGCATATTGAAGAACATTGCGACCCTGCACTTCATCACATACTCTAATACATTTACCACAATTTATACATTTATCCATATCTCTCACAATGAATGGATTATTATCTTCAATAGGGTAACGATGTTTATTTTCTTTAAAAGGTGTATCCTTCACCTGATATTCATATGCATATTTTTGTAATAAACAGTTACCGTTCTTCTGACAGGTCATACAATCTAACGGATGATCGGCAAGGTATAATTCTAATACCATTTTTCGTGCTTCAATGACTGGCTTTGATTTTGTTTGTACAACCATTCCCTCAGTAGCAACAGTAGAACATGACGTTGGTAGATTGTTCATCCCATCTATTTCTACTACACACATTCGACAGGAACCAGCTATGCTTAATTCTGGATCATAGCATAAAGCAGGAATTGACAAACCAGCCTTTTCTGCTGCTTGCATCACCGTTGTACCAGAAGGAACCTTGATTTGTTTTCCATCAATCGTTAATGTAACATCAGACATTTTCTTCATCCCCTTCCCTATACTCGTATCACTGCATCAAAGTGACATGCTTCCATACATGCTCCGCATGTAATACATATCTCAGGATTAATTTCATGTGTTTTCTTTACCGTTCCTGTTATCGCATTAACTGGACAAGCTTTGGCACAAGCTGTACAGCCTATGCATTTCTCTGCATCAATACTATAGGTCAATAAATGATTACATACTCCTGAAGGACAGCGTTTATCTTTAATATGAGCAATATATTCATCTTTAAAATAACGCAAAGTAGATAAAACAGGGTTTGGTGCAGTTTGTCCAAGACCGCATAAGGATGTTGTTTTCATCACCCTTGCCAACCTTTCTAATCGTTCAATATCCTCCATTTCACCTTCGCCACTGGTTATACGGTTAAGTATTTCTAGCATCCTTGTCGTTCCTTCTCTACACGGTGTACATTTACCACAGGATTCAGCTTGACTAAATGTTAAGAAATAACGTGCAACATCCACCATACAGGTAGCTTCATCCATCACAACCAAACCACCTGACCCCATCATCGCGCCTACTTTAATTAAGGAATCATAATCAACTGGAATATCCAATTTATCCTCTGGCAAACAGCCGCCAGAAGGACCCCCTATTTGTACCGCTTTAAACCTTTTATTTTCTTGAATGCCACCGCCAATATCGTAAATAATTTGACGTAGTGTCGTGCCCATTGGCACTTCCGCTAATCCAGTTTTAGCAATTTTACCAGTTAAGCTAAATACCTTTGTTCCTTTACTGTTTTCTGTACCTATAGAAGCATACCATTCTGTTCCTTTGCGAAAAATTAAGGCTACATTGGCATAAGTCTCTACATTGTTATTGTTTGTCGGCTTCCCCCATAATCCCTTTACCGCAGGAAACGGAGGTCTTAACCTTGGCATTCCCCGTTTTCCTTCAATGGAATTAAGTAATGCAGTCTCTTCTCCACATACAAAAGCACCTGCTCCAACTTTAATATGAATATCGAAGCTAAAGCTAGATTCTAATATATGATCTCCTAATAGACCATACTCTTTTGCCTGTTTGATTGCCCTTTTCAATCTCTTAATTGCTAAAGGATACTCTGCTCTAACATAAATATATCCCTCATCTGCACCAATTGCATACCCAGCAATCATCATTCCTTCTAAAACAGCATGGGGATCCCCTTCTAAGATACTACGGTCCATAAACGCCCCAGGATCGCCTTCATCAGCATTACAGACAATATACTTCTTATCCCCTTCTGCATCATGAGCAAACTGCCATTTTAATCCAGTAGGGAAGCCTCCGCCTCCTCTTCCTCTCAGTCCTGATGCTTTTATATCATCTATAACCTTCTGAGGTTGAGTCATTAAAACCTTCTCAAGCCCTTCGTATCCATCCGTAATAAGATATTCCTCAATATTTTCTGGACTAATCCGTCCACATCGTGATGTAACCTCTCTTGTTTGATGAAAATAATAGTCCGAGCTTTCCATAGATGATATATCTTGATAAGGAGTATGCTTACCATTCTCCAATTGAAATTCTGCCCATTCTAATACTGGAGTATTTCCTACAACATGTTCCTCCAACATTCGAGTCACTCTAGCAGGAGTTATATCTCCATATACAACAGGAGGATAATCTGGCAAGGCTACTTCCACATTGACCTCCTTATAGCACATCCCAATACAGCTTGTAACCTCTATATCGACATCTAGCCCTTTTTCTGCTACCGCATGATAAAGCGCATCCTTCACCTTGTCTGCTCCTGCAGCAATTCCACAAGTCCCCATACCAATCGTAATACGTGGTTTGGAAATGGAATGATATTTTTCTTTTAAATCATTTCGCAAAAGCTTTAGACTTCTCAACGGAACACCCCCCTATTCAATACTATCTAAAATTTGGTGCACCCTTTCTTTCGTTAAACGACCAAATGTTTCTTCATCAATCATCATGACAGGAGCCAAACCACATGCTCCCAAACAGGCAACTGGTTCAATAGAAAATTTATTATCGTTAGTTGTTTCTCCGCTTTTAATGTGTAATTGTTTTTCTACCTCTTTTAATATATGTGGACCACCGCGAACATGACAAGCGGTGCCAGAACACACTTTTATTACATGCTTCCCTCTTGGTTGTAATCGAAATTGAGCGTAAAAGGTTGCTACTCCAAATACTTCACTAAAGGGAATCTCCAACACCTGTGAAATGTATTCCATTGCTTCTTTAGGTAGATAACCATATACTTCTTGTGTCGTTTGCAATGCAGGAATTAATGATCCTTTATGCTCTTTGTAGTCTTCCATCATTTTTTTAAATTTTATATCTAAATGATTAGAATTCCTATTCGTCAATTAGCACCCTCCCCTATATGAATAAATTCCATCATCTATCTTATTCATTAAAAAGTACCCCATTATTTTATTCCATATTCTTAGAAGGTTATCCTGCTGTTATTTTAAAATTGCTTTTGTATACTTTGATAGTTTTCATTTATCTTCTCAACCATAGAAGTATTATATTACAATAAGGTTAGATAAAGAATGTGAAGGAGAGAAAAATATGAATATTTTACATGTCTTATTGATGCTTATTACTGGTGTTATTGCAGGCTTTTTGAATGTAATGGCTGGAGGAGGTTCCCTTTTAACCATGCCTATGTTAATCTTTTTGGGGTTACCCTCAGCAGTAGCAAACGGAACAAATCGTATTGCAATCATGGTTCAAAATGTAATTGCTATTTCACATTTTCGTAAAAATGGTTTTTTTGATTGGAAATTAAGTGTATTGCTAGGAATCCCAGCATTAATCGGTTCGATTGTTGGTGCTAATCTAGCTATTTCCTTACCTGATGAAATATTCAATAAGATCTTAGCAGCTATTATGATGATTGTTCTGTTCTTTACTTTATGGCAGCCACATAAGAAGTTAGACAATTTTGAAGAAAAATTCAACATGAAGAAAAAAATCATCGCTGCTGTCGTCTTTTTCTTTATCGGCATCTATGGCGGGTTTATTCAAGCAGGAGTAGGTTTTATCATTATCGCTAGCTTAACCCTTATTTCTGGAATGTCTTTAGTTAAAATTAATAGTATTAAAGTTTTTGTTATCCTCATTTACCTTTTTGCTTCCCTTGCTATCTTTATTTATCACGATCATGTAGATTGGGGTCTAGGACTTACATTAGCTGTTGGAAACGGCTTTGGAGGGTGGCTGGGGACAAAATTTCAACTAGCTAAGGGCGAGAAGTGGATTCGTATTTTTTTAGTGATTACAATAACGATAATGGCAATTAAACTGTTAATGAGCTAGTGAACCTCCCACTATAAATTAATATATTCTCGCTTCTATAACTAAAGAAAGTCCCCTACCATCAACGATGGAGGGGATATTTTAATAACTGAATATAATGAATAACAACTACATGTAATTAAATTAGTCGCCAATTACACCTAATAAGTATAAGAATACAAGGGTTATACTCCAAATAATAGCAGCTGTAAGAGCACCAGTAACCCCTAAAGCGTTTAAGAATACCAATAATACAAAACCAGGAGCAACAAATCTTAATGTAAACATCCATGTTTTACCGAATTTACTGTCTAAAGAGAAATCAGCTGCTTCAAATGCTTCTTTAAGCTTCATTCCAAAGCCAACAAATAACAGAATGAATAATCCACCTAATGGTAATAAGATATTAGCAGATACCCAATCTAACTGATCAAAGATATTTTTACCAGCTATAGTGAATCCACCCCATGGTCCCATGGATAATGAAGCTGCCATTCCTACTAAGGTGATGACGAAACCAAGGATTATAGTTGCTTTTGTACGAGTCCAATTGTATTTTTCTGTGAAAAATGCAACAGGAACCTCTAATATTGATATTGCAGATGTTAAAGCCGCAATAACAACTAAACCGAAGAAGATTGTAGCGAAAAAAGTTCCTAAAGGTAATTGTTGGAATACGCCTGGTAAGGTCATGAATAATAAACCAGGTCCAGCACCTGCTTCCATTCCTAAGGCAAATACTGCTGGGAAAATTGCGAATCCAGCAATTAAGGCAATTACCGTATCAGCAACAGATACACTTATTGCTGCTGATGGCAACTTCTCATCTTTAGATAAATAACTACCATAGGTAATCATTGTACCCATACCTAAGCTTAAAGAGAAAAATGCATGACCTAATGCAACTAAGAATGAAGTAGGCGTAAGTGCTGAAAAATCAGGCTTTAATAAGAAATCAATACCAGCGCTTGCCCCTTCAAGTGTAATACTACGGAACATTACTATAAGTAATAGGATTAATAGAAGTGGCATTAAAATTTTTGACCATCTTTCAATCCCTTTTTTAACTCCGCCTAATACAATAGCAACGGTCAATACCATAAATGCAACCTGCCACAATATTGGTTTTACAGGATCTCCTATTAAAGCACCAAAATGATCAGGAAATTGACTTGCATCTAAACTGAGTAAATTCCCCGAAACTGCTTCCCAAGTATAAGTCATTGTCCAGCCTGCAACAACACCATAGAAGGATAAAATCATAAAAGCAGCAGCTACACCCATGTAACCTGTAAAGAACCAAGGCTTTTCAGGTGATAATGCTTTAAATGAATTTACAGCATCCTTTTGTGTCTTTCTACCAATTAAAAACTCAGATAACATAACTGGAAAACCAACTATTGCAATAGCAATTAAATAAATAATAATAAAAGCTGAACCTCCGTTTTGACCAGTTATGTACGGGAATTTCCAAATGTTACCTAAGCCGATAGCTGAACCTGAAGCAGCTAAAATAAAGCCTAACTTGGATCCCCACTGTTCTCTTTTCTTTGTTTCTCCCAAAATATTTCCACCTTTCCTTTTAGTTTCTTAAGCTTTACCAATGTAATGCTTACAAGCATTATACAAAAAAGATGAAAATTAAGCTAGCAATTTTACTGAAATTTTTATATTTTTAGTTTACCTTTATTTATTCAGCGCTTTTAAGCAATAATGCAGTCGAAAAAAAACTTCATTATTCTTTTTATGAATAATGAAGTTTATACATTTTATTCTATTGGTTCAAGTCTTGCCGTAAAGTGTCTTAAAATTTTCGGCTCATAGGTAAAGCGAAGCCCTTTTATTTCATCCTTTCGATTATACAAATTAATCAAGGCTTTTGCTATTACTTTCATATGATTATCTGTATAAACTCGTCGCGGAATCGTTAAACGTAAGAATTCTACAGGAGAAATAAGCTCTTCACCCGTTTCAGGGTCCCTGCCTAGTAATAGGGAACCTATTTCTACTCCACGTACTCCAGCTTCTATGTAGAGTTCAACTGCTAGGGCATGGGCTGGAAACTGAGCTTGTGGAATGTGTGGTAAGAATTTTATAGCGTCAACAAATACTGCATGACCACCAACAGGCTTTTGAATTGGTACGCCTCCTTCATCTAAGAGCTTACCAAGGTAAGCTACCTGTCCAATTCGATGCGTTAGGTAATCAACAGAGACAACTTCCTTTAACCCAATCGCAAGTGCTTCCATATCTCTTCCTGCCAATCCTCCATAGGTAGGGAACCCTTCCATCGGAACAACAAGACTTCTTGCTTGATTATATAATTCTTCATCCTCTTTGAAAGCAAGTAAACCACCAATGTTGACTAATCCATCCTTCTTAGCACTCATGGTTAGACCCATTCCATAGCTGAACATTTCCTTAACAATATCTTTTATTGATTTATGCTCGTAGCCCTTTTCACGTTGTTGAATAAAATAGGCATTTTCAGCGAATCGAGCAGCATCAAAGAATATAGATATTCCATATTTATCTCCGATTTCACTAACTCCCTTAATATTCTCCATCGATACTGGTTGTCCACCTGCACTATTACAGGTAATAGTTATTAAGATGAAAGCTACCTCTTCACTTCCATGCTCTTTGATAAATTCTTCAAGCTTATCTAAATCAAAATTCCCTTTAAAAGGATGTTCTAGCTCTGTGTTATATGCCTCATCAATGACAAAATTTAATGCTCTCCCTTTGGCAAGCTCAATATGTGCCTTCGTTGTATCAAAGTGCATATTCCCTAATACATATTGATTCTGACGCTCAATAAGGATAGGGAATAGAACCTGCTCTGCACCTCTTCCTTGGTGAGTTGGTATGACAAATTCATATCCGATTAAATCGTTTACCACTTCCTTTAAGTGGTAATAATTCCGACTTCCTGCGTAGGATTCATCTCCAAGCATAAGTCCTGCCCATTGTCTATCACTCATTGCACCTGTTCCACTATCTGTCAACAGATCAATATATACATCATCTGAACGTAGGGAAAAAGGATTATAGCCTGCTTCCTTAATCCTTTCGATTCTTTCTTTCTTCGTGATTTTCTTAATTGTTTCTACCATTTTAATTTTATATGGTTCTGCTTCATACTGCATGATACGACTACCTCCCTTAGTACTTTTATATTATTACCTCTATATCTAAAATAATATCATTATTATTAAGAAAATTATATATATATCAATAATTCAGCTGGTATTAACCAGAAAGCTTATAATAATATATCAACATTATTTCTACCGCTATTTTTCACTTTATATAATGCTCGATCTGCTTTATCTACAACTTCAAATAAACTCTTATGAGCATCTTCTAACATAGATATTCCTATACTAATCGTAACTGATAGGTGTTGACCATTATTAGTTGGAAAGCTTTCGTTTTCTATCGCTACGCGAATTCTTTCAGCTAATATATAGGCATTATCAATATCCGTTTGTGGTAAAGCAACAATAAATTCCTCTCCTCCATATCTCCCCACAATATCCGAAACTCTTAACATATCCTTTAATACATCGGCAGTTTTTCTAAGCACTTTATCTCCAGTAGCATGACCATACGTATCATTTATTTCTTTAAAATAATCGATATCAATCATCATAATAGATAAAGGATAATTATAACGCTTTGAACGTTCACATTCCTTTTTTGCTAAATCAAAAAAATATTTTCGGTTATATATATTGGTTAATCCATCAAAGGTAGCTAGCTTTTTTGTTTCTTCAAATAATAATGCATTTCTGATTGAAATCCCTGCTTGTACTGCGAAATCTAATGTAGTCTCTAATATATTCTCTTCAAATTCATGAACATGACTACTAAATAATAAAACAATCGCTAATATACTATCCTGATGTATAATAGGAATTCCAAACAATGAGTCGACATGTAAAGCATTATCCCATAAGGTTAATTTTTCGTCTTTTAAAAATAAAGGTTTACGATACTTCATTATATTATCTAGCAATTCTATCTCTTCTATTGATTGGGTACTATTGTTTAGTTTTTCTAGAGGAAAATGTTTGTCAAACGAAAGAAATTGTATATTCTCATTTTGAACAGTAAAAAAAGCTCCATGCTGATGTTCCGATACCTTTAACATACTATTTAATACAAGTCGATATATATCCTCTAGTGCAAGGGTTTCTGTTAAGGATCTAATATATTTATGCAAATGCATTAATAGCACTCTTTGACGTTTTTCCTGCTCGGACTCTTTTTTTACAATATTGATATAGGAGCCTATACTAAATGATAAAAATATAACAAATAATATCGACCCTATTTTGTTAGAATTATCTGTTAAAATAGTTATTGGAATTATGATACTTTTAAACATACTAACTAATATTCCTAAAAATACAAAAGAAACTGCTAACAAAAAATATCTAGCTGGTTGATGTCTATTTTTTAAAGTAATACCAATTAAGAATAGAGTCGGAATTAAATAGGCAATAAACAATACCTTCAGTAAATGAATACTCGTACTATATGGTACAAAAAAAGAAAAGAAAAAACTTATAATTGTAAGCCCTGATAACACATTAAATATTTTATAAATTAAAGGAGCATGTGCTTTTGCATCTAAAATTGTTTTTGATAAAATAAGAAAAGTGAATAGAGATAAAGAAGCAATAACACTTGAACTTACCTCATTTAATACAGGATGGGTAGGCCATAAAAATTCATAGGCAAATCCACTATCCGCAATTTGAAAAAAGGCTAGAAAAAAAATCGTAAATACGTAATAAAGGTAACTTTTATTATTTGTTATAAAAAATACGAATAAATGATATATAAGCATGATAGCCATGCTTCCAAAATAGATTCCCCATATTAATTGGCTCTGATAATTATATCTAGCAAAACTATCAGGTGACCAAATGTTCATGGGAAAAAACATGATACCCCCTGCTTCAAATCGGGCATATATTGTTTGAATTTTATTTGTTTCTAAAGGAAGTTTAAAGACAAAGTTTTTGTGTAGCACTTCTCGTTCATAAAAAGGATATTGATCTCCTGTTATTTTATGAAAAAAAGTACCATCTTCCTTTTCAATATAAAAATCAATATAGTTTAGTGCAGCATTTTCAATTTCTAAAAACCAATCAGATTGATTGGTTTGATTTTCTACCTGAATTTTAACCCAATAGGCTGAATCAGTATAACCAAAGCTATGCCTATCATCTAATCGTTGAAACATGCTATTCTGTTCTTTTTGTTTTATATCTTCAATGATCCAGCTTTTATTTTTATCTTCTAATACTTCTGTATATTGGTCTAGAGAATATTTATTGGTTTCATCTGTTATAACAGCATAAGCTAAGCTTGTTGTTGGTGTTATTTCTCCTTGATTCAAATATTGAATAATAGGATATATACCTAATATCAATATGAAAATAGTAAGGATGATAATTGAGAAAGTTCGTTTTTTCATTTATTGACAGTCCCCATTTTTTGGCTTAATGTCTTCTCCAAATCATTTGAAATATTTTTAATATATTATATTTACATATATTTAGAAGATGATAAGATGAAAGAAAATAGTTCAATGATTAATATTCATCTACTGTAATTTTGTAAATGGCTAGCATAAACGTGATAACTATGTGAGTTTTATTTCAATATTTTATACTCTATAATTAAAAAAATAAGTATAAGGAGTGATTAGAAATGAATGAAAAATTTTTATTTGTTCTTCACAAAATCGGAGCTATTTTAGCTTTTCCGTTTGTTGTGATTGGATTGATTTTTTTTCATATTAAACGTTTTTTTAAACACTTATAATATCTTATCATACAAATATCCCCTACTAATCTACCATTTTACATCAGATTGAGATATTAAATAGACAATAAATGATAGTATAGACGTTATTAACGATACAATGAATAATGTATCAAATTGTGGATAATAAAAATCAATGATCAATGCATGAATAACTAAGAAAAAGGAAATAGTTATTGAAATTAACTTAACGTACTCCTCTTTTTTATTTCTGTATACAGATAATAGTGCAAAAACAAAAGTGATGAATAGAAAGAAATAAGTGAACATAAGCGCCCTCCCTTGATTAGTTTTTATTTTTTCTTATTTTACCCTTGTTATTCAATAATGGCTACTGCTCTAACTGGTGAACCATCACCATTCTTAATTTTAAGTGGAAAACCATAAAACGTAAAGGGCTTATCAGTTGGTAAGAGTTCGATATTAATCAGTCCTGTATAGGTAACAATTCGATGCAATAATAATGCACGTTCAAGTGATTCACTTATTTTCCCTCCTACAAAGGGGGGATTAGCAGAAAGAATGTTATCTAGTTCATTTACATCAACTGGTCTATTAAATAATATACCTACTTTTTTGGGAAAAGGTAATTCATCATCTACAACATACGCTGTTCCAAAAAAACGGTCTAAGGGAATACTGTCTAATGTTTCTCCCTTTTCATCCATATGAGAATAAGCATCTACATGAGTTCCTGTGTGGGACCCCAATGTTAATTTTTGAAGCTGCCATGTATTTTTCTCATAGGTATGAACAATTTCTATGCTGACTTCTGGATCACCAGGATAAACATCCATTCCTGTAAATAGTGGTTTTGATAAATCGATTACTTTCAAGCTTTACTCCTCCTTTATATAACTTCTCTCAATCTCTATGATAAAAACAAAATAATATAAAAATAAATTATTGCTATACTTATTGTTATATTTAATACAATCATTATAGGTATTCCATAAATAAAAAGATTATGTTTTGTTTTATGGCGGAATTTTTTCATCCCAAAATAAATTCCTGTGGCTCCACCAATCAAAGCTAAAGTGAAGAACCTCTTTTCAGGTATACGCCACCCACCTAATATTGCTTGCCTTTTATCATACCAAACTAATATATAGCTGATAATGTTGATTACAAAGATTACAGCTACACTAATTAACGTTACCTTCATTAATTGTATCACTCCATTTTTACTCTGTATGATCGTTCAATCTATTTTTTCGCAATTGCTAATATATGAGGGCTCATACCTATTAAACTTTCTTGTTCTTCTACTTTTCTGCTTATTTCTACCAATCTTTTCCTACTATGCTCTTCACTCCACTTTTCTTCAAATGTCGGAACAATCCATATTGGTCCTTCTACTGATAGGATCTTTTCGCATTTTAACCCTGCTAATTCTACCTCTTTTTTTAATTCCTTAGGTAAATGAAAAAAAGACCTCGCTATAAAGCCAGGGTATCGCTTTGGTCGAATATGCTGACCGTCCGTTATCTCCCTATTGATCATCTCTATAAATTCATCTTCTTCAATTAAGTTGTTTCTCTCACCAAATACGGATAGTCCGTAAAGAGTAGAGCTAAATCTTGAAATAGCTGTTACGATCATGATACCATTCATTTTTAACACTCTTTTTGCTTCTTGTATTGCTTTAATGCGTTCCTCTAGTTCTGTTAAGTGATATAGTGGTCCCATTAGCAAAACCATATCTGCACTTTCATCATCTCTATTTATTTTTCTAGCATCTCCCACCTCAAATTTATGTATCGATTTTTCTGAATACTTTTCTTTTGCTAATGAGATAGCCTCAGGAGCTAAATCAAATAAGTGTATCTCATGTCCCATTTCTGCTAGCCAGCTAGAGTAAATCCCTACTCCACCACCTATATCATAAATAACTAGTTTTTTCTTTGTTAAATATCTTGATATAATCTCCTTTGTTCTTTCGAATTCAATTTTTCCAATACCATAATTTAGTCTTTCCTCTTCTCCACCCGCATTATAGTAATCTAGTATTTCTTCTTTATCACCCATTCATTCCCACCCTCCTTACTTATAAATGAATCCAGTATCTTCTTACCAAATCCCCTTCAAAGACCACTTTATCCTGTAATATGCCGTTATTTTTCTCAATTGTTTTTGCAGAAGCAATATTATCGTCATCACATGTTATTAGAACTTTACTATACCCTTCATTCCTTATTTTCGTTAGTAAAAGCTCTAGCATGAGCGCGGCATATCCCTTTCCTCTTTCAGATGGTCTAACTCCATAGCCGATATGTCCACCATCCTGTAAAAGCCTATCATTAAGCTCATGTCTTAAATGGATTACTCCTAATATTCTATTATTTTCATAAACAAGAAAATATAAGGTGGAAGGGACAAAGCCTTCTTTAAACATTGCATCTGTTTGATGATATAACCATTGTTGCTTTAATTCATTAAAAGATAGATTATTTCGTTTTGATGCAGAAGGGACAATACTTTCATTTGCTTTCTCCCATTCTTCGATATAATTAATATATTCTTCTTCAATTACTTCAGTAAATGGTATAATTCTCATTGGAATAGATCGCTCCTTTACATTAATTTATCCTTAATGTGCTTCATTGATGGGAAGAACTGTTCATTCAATACATATTCATTCCATGTATCTTGGTTATCTAATGACAACCAAACAAAATCTAAAATTTTTCTATCCTTCCCAGTTTCTTTCCCTATTTTTTCTATACTGTTCTTAAGCGGAGCACATAAAAAGGTTACATATCTTTCGTAAACATCTTTTCCAGTACCTTTTTCGTCGAATAAAACATCGATTATTTCAACCTCTAAATTTGTCTCCTCTTTCATCTCTCTTTTTATACAATCAGCTTCTGATTCATTTTCTTCTGATCCCCCACCAGGAAGTAACCAATATTCTTCTTTTCTGCGTTCGTTATACTGTCTCAATACAAGAACTTGGTTATCCCTAATTATTACTCCTTGGCATCTTACTTTTCTATTCATATTACACCTAACTCCTAATCCTTAAAACGACTTATTTTATCTAGTATCTTTCTTATTATCTCTAGATAATTATTGGCATGATTTTCTGCTAACAATCTGAAATATAAGCTTCTTAAGAAGTTCTTTACATTGATATGCAAATTATCATCTTGCGGTAATTCACCACTATAATGTAACTCTCCGAAATTTTCTATCCATTCTACTATTTCTTTACTATCTATCAAATCTCTTTTTAATAGATGAAGAACTGCTGTAACTAATCTTTCATCTTCTTCATTTATATATACATAACCTGTAGTCTGTATTAAAACCTTTACAACATCTAATATACTCATTAATTCATTTTGCTGTAAATAAGCACACTTCGCTAATTCATCTAACGCATTTGCTCCGTGTGCGATAGCGTGTGCCCATCCTTTCCCTATAACATAACCCCTATAATCCTTTTCTTCCATCACAAACTTAATCACTTTCTTTAGGATTTCTTCTACTTCCTTATGTGATAAAAAGGGATTTTTCTGATGAACTGCTAATATGGGAGGTATTATTAGAGCGGAAAAGGCTCGAGTAAAAATGGTATCATTATCCTTTTCACCAATGCGATAAAATAAATGTGAATCATCTAAAATACTTTTTAATATTTCTCTTAGCTGTTCTTCTGAATATTTATTGCTCACGATCCAATTCCATAGAATTACATAAATTAAATCATCCCGTAGCTCAGGGTCAATATTCCCAATCTGTTCTATCATCTCTACGGTCAATTGATATCTTTTTTCTGTAGGTATTTCAAATTTATTTTTTTTTATTCTTTTGAGTTCTTCTTTTAAAAGGACATTATCGGTCATTACTATTGTCTCCTTTTTAGTATGAGAATTCGTAAATCATTTTAAAATTTTCACATACTAATGGCATATCCTCCGTTGGTTGTTTTCCTGTTATTTCAGCTTCCTTTGTAAAAAAAATCCCAATGTGCCTTTTTCCAATATGTTAGGCTTAAATCACCTTCTCCTTCTGTTTTTGCAAACGCTTCAGTTACTTCGTTATATTTCACTATTTCTACTTTTGTTGTTTCAATGATACATTTAGGTATTCCTGTCCAATTTGTAATAATAGATACTTCTCCTACCTTCGGTATCTCTTCTTGATAGTACTCATAACCCCATAAAGAACTACTGGTTCCAGTTTTTCTTTTAGCAATCACTAGTTCTGCCAATTCGTTTGCTAGTCGTTCATTGTTCCCAAAGCTCCACACTTCAAAATCTGCATTAGGAGGTTCAAAACCTTGTAAAACATCTTGAATATACTGCTTATATATATCTGTATTCTTTCTTGAATTTAATTCTTGAATAGGAATCCATTTTATCTTATTTTTCTCAATGTCTATCTCAATTTCTGGGGATAAAATAGCAAATATATATTCCTCAGAAGCAGACAATCATGTAATATATTCTTTGATTTCATTTGCTATTATTTCGAGAAAATTGAACCTTCTTTACATTTAAATAGGGATGATTATTACAATCATCATCTAATGAATATGCTAGCTAATGTTCATCATTTAATAGAATAAACTTCTTCATATATTTTGCTCCTATTTTTAATATAATAAATTATAAAAGTATATTATCGCTCAAGTGAGGACACCATAATCAAGCTTATCATCCATATTACAATAGCTGGTAAATAATATATGATTATTATAGCTATTCTAGTATCTATATTAGGTAAAATCACATTAAAAAAAATAATATTGTAGGATAGAAAGAGTAGAAAAGTGATTATACCCTTAATATAAGAACTTCCATAAATAAAATGTCCTATTCCTGGAAGAAATAAATTAAAAATCACACTAACTCTCTTTTTGAACATCTCATTCTCTTGTCTTACTCCTTCAATTCTTATATTTATCTCTCGTTTTAATTCTCTAAGTTCTTTATCTTCCATGTCTAGACCGCCTTTTTGTATTTGCTCCATCTGTTCATTTCAATTTACTCATATACAGAACTTTTTAATTGTAAATCTCTTTGGTGTCTTTCTATTGCCAATTCAATCAATTTGTCAATTAGTTCACTGTAAGTTATTCCACTTGCTTCCCAGAGTTTAGGGTACATACTTATTTTCGTGAATCCAGGTATCGTATTTACTTCGTTAATGATAATGGTCTCATCTTCAGCTAAGAAAAAATCTACTCTTGCAAACCCCTCACAATTTAATGCTTTGAATGCATCTATAGCGCTGCTTTGGATTTTACCAGTTAATTCAGCATTAAGATTTGCAGGAATCTCTAGAGTGGCACCATGTTCATCTATATACTTCGCTTCATAGGAATAAAACTCCCCATTAGCAATAACCTCACCCGGTAAGGAAGCTAATGGTTCATCATTTCCTAGTACAGAGCATTCTATCTCTCTTCCTATGATTGCTACTTCGATTAAAATCTTGTGATCATATGCAAAAGCTTCTTCTACTGCTTTACCAAATTCTTCTTGCGTATTTACCTTGCTTACACCAACGGACGAACCTTGGTTTGCTGGCTTAATAAATAGAGGAAGACCTAATTCTCTTTTTATTTCTTCAAAGATAATATTGTGCTTAGTAGCCTTTGTAAAAGTAATTGATTTGGCAACCTTCAATCCAGCATCTCTCAATAACCGTTTAGCAATATCCTTATCTAAACTTATTGCTGAACCAAGCACGCTTGACCCAACAAAAGGGATATTAGCCATCCGCAGCATTCCTTGAATACTACCATCTTCACCAAAGGTACCATGAAGAATTGGAAATACAACATCCAATTGATCTAAGCTGGCTGTGTTTTCTAAATGTAATAGTTGATCTTTCTCCTCACCAGGTACAATAGCAATACCTTTATTTGTTTTATTTAATGCAATTAATTTTGGATTATCTGCTTCTAGGAGATAATGAGATTCGTCATTTAGGTGCCACTTTCCTTCTTTATCAATTCCTATAAGAAGAACGTCATACTTGGTTTTATCTACTGCCTCATAAATATTTTTAGCTGATTGTAAAGAAACTTCATGTTCAGCAGACTTACCACCAAAAATTATTCCTACTTTTTTCTTTTTCACGCTAGCACCACCTGCATATATTTTTTAAGTTTTTTTAATTTTCACCAAGATTAAAAGTAACTACATACTCAACTGGTTCATTATTAAATGTTTGAAAATGTATCTTTTCTAATTGTATTTGCTTCATTGATTTGTTATTATCTCCCCACCATGCCATACTGACATCCACATTAAGAATTTTCCATATTCCATCTTCTTCTGCAAGCCGATATCTTTTATTTATAACTTGTTCTCGATTATTTTCATCATTATATTTTCTGTGGGTTTGAGAAAAAACATATTTCCATTTATATTCTTTATAATCATAGACATTTGAAAGTTTAACTTCGATAGTAGGGTTCCCAAAATCTAATTCCATTTGTTTTTTATGCTGCTCATAATCCCAACCTTTTTCCTCGTATTTCTTTCTCTGCTCATTTTCTACATCTTGCTCTAATCCTTTAATTTCTGTTAATGTAAGCCCCACTAAATCCTTTGCTAAATACATACGATTACCACTAATTCCTGAATAACCAAATATTTCTGTATTATCATAGTAATTAATATCAACAACAACATCCTTCATTTTTTCTTTGAATTCATCATAGGAGATTTGTAACTTCAATAATTGATCCTCGTTCACTTCAAAGCTTTTCACTTTATCAATCAATGTTTGATTCGGATTTTCTTTCACATCATTACAACCCAATAAACTTACTATTAATACCATGACAAAAGTAACTAACATAATATTCTTCAAAGAAAATACCTCCCATATTATAATCCTTCAAACAGCTTACAATTAACTCAAATATTCAACAATACAGCAGACTTTTTATTTTTTCTTTGCTAATAATAAAGAATATGCTATTTTTGAGTCTATAAACCCACCATGGTTATGTATTATTCTATATATTTCATCGATTAATTTACTTTTTAATGTTTCACTTAAGATGGCGAATTTTGAGTAAGTCTTTATACTTTCAATATACATTTCTACATCTAATCTATTATCTAGCCTATACTCTGACATATCAGGAATATCGAAAAGATCTGATTCTATTATCTCCAATCTACGTAATTCCATATTTTCTAAATGACTATCCTTATCTACCTCATTATTATAAAAATCAGGGACATGCTTTTTAAGCATGGTACTAATTTCATCTAATGCTTCTGTCTTTTCATCTGTATTCTGATACCAGATAAGAGCAAGGTATCCATTATCCTTTAATAAATCGTGGGATTTTTTATACTTTATTTGCTTATCCAACCAATGAAATGCTTGTGCACTATAAATAAGATCATATGGTGCATTATTCTGCGATTTCCACTGTTCAAATGAGGATACATCTACCCTTACATTAGGATAAGGTTCACAATTTTTCTTGAGAACATCTGCAAGATTTTGACCCATTTCAATACAATCTATAGTAAATCTTTTTTTTGCAAAGGAAACCGTTGCCTTCCCTGTTCCTGCACCAATTTCTAATAATCTATGATTCGTTGTTACTTGCGTTTTACTTATAATATCCTCAATTATCTTGTTAGGGTAAGAAGGTCGTACTTTATCATATAGTATAGCCATTTTATCAAAGGCTTCTTTTCTATTCATTTGAGATAATCTCCTTCTCTCATATCTGTTTCTATAAAATCTATGATTTTTACTAGAATCTTTTCAGAGATATTTATTGATTCAATAATATTGTTTGTTATTTCTAAGCTATGATTTGCTCCTTCTATGGTGTAAACTTCTATATTCTCTTTTTCCAATACCTTTTTCAGAATATCCTCTTTGTAAGCTGGATCTTCTGTTCCTAATATGACTAAAGATCGATTATTTATGTTTAATATTTTATCAGCTAATTCGCCCTTATTTAATAAAGGAGTTAACCATATAACCTCTGCATACTTTAAAAGATTTGTATTTGTAGATACTAATAACTCTCCTAGTGCTAATGTTCCAACTGATTTTCCTATTAAGTATATCTTCTTGTACTTTTGCTTTGAAAGGACTGCTTGTATCACTGCTTCAACATCTGTTACTAGCCACTGTTTGCGTTCATCTTCTGGTGCTTGCATGTACTCTGGATTATCAAAATATTTATAATCCACTCTTAGGATATTTATTTCCTTTTGCATGAAATAGCTTCCTGTATAGTGCAGTATTGGAGAATCATTTGTATAAGCTAATCCTGGTAAAAAGATGGCTAATTGATTACTATTGAAGTCAAAATACATATTAGGAACCTTTTGATTCTTATAACCAACTACTTCTAGTTTTTTTATTGACGGCATTCCTAATCAACCTCCTATATCGTTTTATAAAACTAGTAACTCTTACGAAGAGACTACTTTTATAAGTGGCCATTTCGTTAACCATTTTTTATCCTCAATCCGCTTCTTAAAAAAATCATTATCATTGAAGTAAACACTCTTTCTAAGCTTTAATTCAAATAAGTCATCAAGATCATGCGGTGCAAGAATCTCTATCTCATCCTGTTCATTCAGTTTAATACCTACTGCTGTAGCTGTTTCAGGCCATCTTTTCATTGCATCCTCAACTGAAGAGTATGGAGCATCGTCCTTCAAAAGATGCATGCGAGCTTGATTTTTTACAGACCATTTGTATCTATTTGAGTGACTTTTAAGCACTTGTTCTAAATTCTTTTCTGTTCCTTCCTTGCGATCTTTCGGGTCAAAATAAACGATATCAACATCATCTAATGGTGTTCGATCTTCATACCCATGAAGGATATCCCAAACTAAATTCCGAACATATCCAGCAGCTATATACTCATTAGTTAAACCCAAGGATTTTACAAGCTTCAAGTCTTCTAAAATATATGGATTCTGCTTGATAATTTCTCTTAGTTTTTCTTCATACAATTTGAACCATCTCCAATGTAATAATTTTATGGTGTAAAAAAATTCCCGATTTAAGAAACAGATTAGAATTTGTACCTACTGTTAATGTATTGGGAAGCTTCAAAGCTAGTTATATATTCCTTTGTTTGTTAATATAAAGAAATTGTAGCATAAATCTACCCTATTGGGCATGTAATTCCTTCATGTTCAATTTTCTTTATTCCTGAACTTGAATAATAAAAACATAGTCCGCTTCTTTATCTTTCCATTCTGCATGAAGCTCATATATATACTTACCTTTTTCTTTTGGCAATACATATGTTTCTTCTCTTAGTATGTCTAATCCCGATCGCTGTTTTACATATCCTATAATGATCTCTTTTGGCTTTTCTGTAAATTTAACATTTAAATTAGCTTCAGAAGAAACAATCGTCGGGGATATGTTCTTTGATATTTCTTTTGTCGAAAGTTCATCTCCATAGCTATAGCTTGTACCGTATTTTCTAATAGAAAAATTTCTTAAGCTTACAGGGATTGTTTCTCCATTAACGGTGAGTACTGGAGTTTCTGGTTTTATTTCTGCAATGTTTGGTTGATAAGCAGATAATGTGATATAGCTAACGATAAATAAGATAAATCCAACTATATACATCATGATGGCTAAACGATGAAATTTACTTTTATTAAATAAATTTTTCTTTGTTGTTTCGTAGCTAGATTGACTTACTTTTGTTTTAGCTTGCTGATAAGCAATATCAACATCTCCCTTTAGACTATAAAATCCTATTGTACTTATTATCCCAATAAGAATATATGCAAAAGAAGTATAAAACAAATACATAGCAATGGTTCCAAAATCCTTTAGTTCTTTATTAATAAACCATAAAAAGTATATCGTTAGTGCACTGATCAAACTGCTCCCCAAAATATAAATGAATAGATTACCTATATACTTTTTCATAATTCCCCCTACATATTTATAATTTATTGATTATCCCAAACATCTCTAATCATCCCATAAACAATATGTCAACAAAAAGTAATTCCCTCCATAATAAACTTATTATTAGATGCTGATAAGTTAATTTTCTATGTTTTTTTTGTAATGTGCT
>JAENYW010000345.1 GCA_016841555.1 Tepidibacillus decaturensis | reverse complement strand
ATGCATAATATCCTCCTCCTAAAACAACGGCTAGAATCATAACAATCATAAATATACGCTGTAACAAGAATCAACACCTCCATTTTTTTATCGTATAGATTCCTCAATTTCTCCTTCATTTGCTACTTCCCCATCGAATAGATGTAAAATACGATGACTTTGCTTTGCGATGTGTTCTTCATGGGTTACTTGCACAATCGTAATCCCTCTTTCTTCGTTTAGCTTCGTGAAAATATCCATGATATTTTGACCATTTTTTGAATCTAAAGCTCCTGTCGGTTCATCAGCCAAAATCATCTCTGGGTTCCCAGCGAGTGCTCTGGCAATAGCTACCCTTTGCTTCTCTCCTCCAGAAAGTTGAAAAGGTCGATGCTTACGCCGATGGGATAATCCAACTGCTTCTAATGCTTCCATGGCGCTTTTTCGTCTTTCTTTACTGCCTATTCCGCGATAAATAAGGGGTAATTCCACATTCTCCTGTGCATTTAAATCATCAAGTAAATGAAACCCTTGAAATACAAAGCCTATGAATTGATTACGTATTTCCGCCAGCTTGCCATCCCCTAGCTTTTCGACTTGTCGTTCCACAAGGTAATAGCTTCCAGAAGATGGTCGATCCAAGCATCCAATAATATTTAAAAGGGTAGACTTTCCAGAACCAGATGGTCCCATGATCGATAAAAAATCTCCCTTTTCTACTGTCAAATCAATCCCCTTTAGTACCTCTGTTCGAACCTGTCCACTTTTAAAATAACGAGTAATATTTTTCAGTTCTAATAATGGCAATCTAATCACCTCCCCTATTTGTCCTGTGAATCTTCGGCATTTGTGCGTCCTGTCTACCGTCGAAAAAAAACATCACGTCTCTGATATGTACTCTATATTTATGACGTGATTTTCACTTTTTTGTTTCAAATTGATAAAAAAAATATCCCTTCTCCCTAGGTAATTTATGCTTATTTTGGTATTGTAGGTTTATATTTCTTATCCAACATTTATATATTCTTTAATGAAATACAAATTCCTTCCTAATTTTTTAATTTAAGATCGAACCGTTTTACAATATTAAAGTTCCTATAGTGAAATACCATTAAAAGAAGGGATGATAATTCATATTCAAACCTTCCTATCCAACACCCTATAATTCATCGCCTCAGCTAGATGAGATAGATGAATGGTATCGCTTCCTTCTAAATCAGCAATTGTCCGGGAAATTTTTAGAATACGATCTAGCGAACGACCACTAAAACCAAATTGATCGAAGGATTGCTGTAGCAATGCTTCAGCAGAAGACTCTAACAGGCAATAGGTCTTTACCTGCTTTGCGTTCATTTCCGCATTATAGTTTATATTTGAATCTGTAAATCGTTTCTCTTGAATGGTTCTTGTCTTTTGAATAGCTTCTCTCATTTCACTAGAGGATTTTTCTTCCTTTTCACGACGCAGGGTGTTAATATCTATCCACGGAACTTCTATTTGAATATCGATCCGATCTAATAAAGGACCAGATACTCTAGAACGATATCGTTGAACTTCTAGGGGAGTACATTGGCACTCATGGTTAGGTACTTTAGTTCCGTAATAACCACATTTACAAGGGTGCATGTTTTACCTCTGGCATTGAAGTAACTAGAGAGGTAATTTTGCCGTATTCATTTAAATTGGTAGTAAACCCTCTAATAAATGAAAAAGATAGCTCTGGGGGAAGAATACGCAGGCTTAGAATGGATTTAAACATGACGATTAAGGAATTAGCACAACTGATCGAAATAACGCCTAGAAGCTTAAATAGGATCGAATTAGATCAATCAATGGCATCCTTATCAACACTCCGTAAACTTTCTATAGTTTTAAAAGCTCCAATTTGGTTTTTAGGATGCTTTGAGGAGTTTCCAGAAGAAACATATGGTCAAAGGATAAGAAAAGCCAGATTCTATTATGGATATACAAAAAAAGAATTTGCAAATTTGCTAGGAGTAGATGAAAAGACAATTACCAATTTGGAACAAAATATACATAGCCCTTCTCCAATTACGAGAAAAGCAATATTGCCGTATTTGAAGATCTTTAAAAAATAATACATAGATATGTTTACAACCATTTCAAATCTATCATTAGATACAAGAACATTAATATCAACAATCAATACAATTGTGAGAATAGAAAAGACTACTACATAGCCGTTCATTACTATATTCTCCTCAAATCTTATTGAATTTATCATTGAAATTGATATTGCTATTAGAA
>JAENYW010000344.1 GCA_016841555.1 Tepidibacillus decaturensis | reverse complement strand
AATCAATATCTAAGGAATTATCTTCATTCTCTAATGTTAAAGAAACCTCGCTATAGTTTACAGGCTTTCTTGTGTCGCTCCCTGCAAAAATCACATCCTCCATCTTCCCCCCACGAAGGCTTTTTGCACTTTGTTCTCCCAGAACCCAGCGAATAGCATCGGTAATGTTGCTTTTTCCACTTCCGTTAGGGCCGACAACGCCTGTAATACCATGAACAAAATCTACTTCCGTTTTATCGGCAAACGATTTAAATCCAGTTAATTCAACTCGTTTCAGATACATCGATTTCTCTCCTTAATTATCCTATCTCAATTCTTCTATTTTAACATAAAGCTTCCTTATTTGGTGAACAAAATAGTTTCGCTTTCTTTACAAGCTCAGCGTGTAGATAAAGCCCAATTTCTGCGTTGATCCTCCAACTAGGACTCTTACGTATTTTGTATACGCTACGCTCCCTAGCTGTCGTCACGCCTTGAACTTGGGTTTTCTTTACAAGCTGTCTGATTCTCATATAATTATTAACTGATACAAAAAAACTCACAAATTAGTGAGTTTCTTACGACTAGCTTTAATATAATAGCTACTATCCCTTGCTAATGGAGGCAAGTTCTGTATTGCTTAAAGGTTTTGTATTTGCACTACTAGATGCTGCACTTAAAATTCTACCTGTTTTATTTCCTGGAAGCGCTACTCGTGTACCAAATGCTTGCATTAACCAATGAATAGGGTAAGAAACAGATAATTTTCCATCAGGGGTTCCTGCATAATTAACTGCAGTAGCATAATAGTTTTTACTGTGAAGCCATACCGATCCTGAATCACCTGGCAAGGATATTGCTCTATTGCTCCTTATAATCGTTTGATTTTTAAATTGGATAACCCCTAGACCTCCGTATTTACCATAATTCACTTTAACATCCGTATTAATCGATTCAACAACGCCACCAACTAAACCAGTAGTTCTTCCTACTTTAATAAATTTCCAACCGATACGATAATTTGCGTAATGCCCTTTGATCTTTCCTATCACAGCATATTTTGGTGTAAGCAAGCTGTTGTTTAATGGGATAGAAATGGCTGCATCGAGATAGTTGTTGTATTTTCTTAATTTTACATACCGATACATTCGCCCTATTCGGTCTCCTCCAGATTTTCCACTATCTGCACCGCCAGGCTGTACCGTTTCTGAATATCCACTACTATTATTTTTATTTAGAACATGGTTATTGCTTGCTACAAATAATTTATTCCCTTGATAGTTGGTAACAATAAGCCCAGCCGTTCCAGACCACTTGGGAATACCTACACTATATCCTGCATGAACTGGTCTAATTTTTTTAGAAAACTTTGTTTGTGGTACTACATTTGCTCTAAATAAATAATTACTATCGACAATGCGCATTGGAACAGCTAATTTATTACTATTTATCGTTGTTGTTATTTTTTGGGATGATAGTAGGTTAGATCTAGATAAATTATTTGACTTCCTATTGGCAGACGCTTTTTGCATATACACAATGAGACTTGCCCCTTTTACAGGGTCTTTAGGATCGTGATATCCCACTCCTACACCAAAAACCCCTTTTTGTTGCAGTAAATCTCTCGCTAAACGTTCCTTTGCCTTATATACCTCATAAAAAGATACCATATCCTATCCCTTTCTTTCTTAAACATAATATGCTATATCTTATTAGCAATCTAGAAAGTAGGATGTAGACATCTTGTTTATTTTCATATAAAAAAGGCCTTTGCTATAGAAGGCCTCTTTCTACCATTTCAATCATTATTTACTGAATATCGCTTCTTTCCGTTGCTGTAAAGCAAATAGATTCTCCATTCCTGGATTCTTACTTCCCAATTCATAGGGATGATCTCCATAAAAGCCGTGAAAATCAGACCCACCTGTTATAACTAACTGAAATTGTTCTGCTAATTGTCTAATTTTTTCTTCATCTTCTTCATCATGGGAAGGATGCTTACATTCTATACCTTCCAAGCCTATCTCCACCCATTCTGGAATCGCTTCGTAATTATCAAAGAGTCCTGGGTGAGCCAATACAGGAATTCCACCTGCAGCACGTATTGCCGCAATAGCGTCACCAGCATTTATATATTCTAAAGGAATATGGGCAACTCCTGGCTTATCTTCTTTTTCCCCTCGAGAAAATAATTTTTTATATAAATCGCTATATATTTGATCCGTATAGCCTTTATCTATTAATGCATGCATAATATGCTGTTTATATAC
>JAENYW010000007.1 GCA_016841555.1 Tepidibacillus decaturensis | reverse complement strand
AAACGATGATACATTTTTATGAAAATCATAAAAATGATGACACAAAGCAGTTAAAAATAAAATAGTATGAGGTGGAATTCATATGGAAAAAGTCCACAACCTGGTTAAAAAGCAGAGAGAATATTTTCAAACTGGGGAGACCAAAAACTTATCCTTTCGAATTAGCAATTTAAAAAAATTAAAGCTTGCTATAAAGAAATATGAAAATCAGATAATTGAAGCCTTAAATAAGGAATTGAATAAGTCTGCTTTTGAATCCTACGCTACGGAAATCGGCTTAGTTTATGAAGAAATAAATCAAGCGGTAAAATATTTAAGAAAATGGGATAAACCAGAGAAAGTGAAAACTCCTATTACTCATTTTGGTTCTTCAAGCTACATTTATCGCGAACCATATGGATTAACTTTGATTATCTCCCCTTGGAACTATCCATTTCAATTAGCTTTAGCCCCTCTTATTGGTGCAATCTCAGCTGGAAATTGTGCAATTATTAAGCCTTCAGAATTAACACCTAATGTATCACAGGTCATTAGAGAACTGATAGAAGAATCCTTTGATGATGAATATATTGCCGTGGTAGAGGGTGGCGTGGATGAAAGTACAGCACTTCTTCAGGAAAGGTTTGATTACATCTTTTTTACGGGTAGTATTCCAGTTGGAAAAAAAGTCTATGAGGCTGCAGCTAAGTTTTTAACTCCTGTTACCTTAGAACTTGGGGGGAAAAGTCCAGCTATTGTTCATAAAGATGCTAATCTGCAATTAGCGGCCAAAAGAATTGTATGGGGGAAATACTTGAATGCAGGACAAACCTGCATCGCACCAGATTTCTTAATCGTCCACAAAATCGTAAAAAACAAATTAATAGAATATATAAAGAGCTATATTCAATCTTTTTATGGTCCTGATGCTTCCAATAATGAAAATTATGCTAGGATCGTTAATGAACGCCACTTTGATCGCTTGACTGTTTTTTTAGAAGATGGACGTATTTTAAGCGGTGGAAGAACTAACAGAGATAAACTATTTATCGAACCAACAGTTATCGATCAAATCAATCGGGAATTACCGATTATGCAGGAAGAGATATTTGGACCTTTATTACCTATTATTGAATATGAAGAACTAACGGAAATGATCAAAACCGTTAAGGAGCAGCCTAAACCACTGGCTTTATATTTCTTTTCACAAGATAAAGATTTACAAAACGAGATTATCGATAAAATCCCATTCGGTGGGGGATGTATAAATGATACAGTCTACCATTTTGCTTCACCAAACCTTCCTTTTGGTGGAATAGGCAAAAGCGGAATGGGAAGCTATCATGGAAAAAGCAGTTTTGAACTCTTTTCCCATAAAAAAAGTATTCTCAAACAAACTACTTTATTCGATCTTCCCTTTAGATATCATTCTACGAAAAACGCTCTAAAGAAGGTGAAGTTCTTTTTAAAATAGTGTTCAATTTTTTGGGATCGTTTTATAATGTTATATATAAAATATTATCAGATTTCTACACATCGTAAAAGTTGAAGGATTGATTATTAATAAAAACGGAGTGATATTATTTGAAAAAATATATATTTATATTTATGTTTTTATTCATTTTTTTGAGTAGTTGCTCAGTTGAAGACAGTTCAATAGAAAAGAATACAGTGGAAAATAATCCAGCAGAAAGCATTCCAGCAGAAAACAGTTCTGATGTCACTCTTCTTCCACCTGAATTTACACTGAATGAGTTATATAAAGGTGAATTAAAAATTAAATTAGCTGAAGCTATTTACTCCCATAAAGGGCACAATATTGCATTATTTGTAGATGGAGAAGAATACCACGATGATCTGTTAATATTAGAAGTAGGAGAGCATGTTTTAGAAGCATATACTTGGGAGGAAAATAATAAGAGTAAAAAGGTATCTTTAACAGTAAATATTATTGATAAAAACAATAAGGAGTTTGTAGAGGTGTATAGTGAACCAAATATGAACTCCAGCATGAAGGATACGATAAATATTCATTCAATGAAGGTTGTAGAGGATGAAGAGTATCTATTTGAATTTATTAACGGGGAGCTTATATCCTGGGAGATGGTAAAATATTTAGATTCCGATGCAGGCTATATCATTGATGATTTTAAAGAAGTTACTTATAACAATAATCGTAAGGATAACATTGTTTTGCGTCTTGAAGATGGGAGAGAAATAGTATTTAACGAAAAAGCTGATAACAGCCGGTATGAATGTAGTAAGGAACTTTCACCATATGGGTATTTTCTTATATATAAAACAAATAAAGAGAACCAAAAAAGTAGTATTATGGTGAATAGGAAAACAGGTATACAATATGAAACATTATCAAATTTTAGGTTTTCACCAAATGGTAATAAAATAATGACATGGGATACCTATGGTAGTTTTTCCGCGAAAGAAAACAAAATACAAATATTGAGTATAAATGAGAACGAAATTACTTATGAGTGGACGGATACATTTAACGATTTTGGTACAGGTAATGTAGCTTGGATAGATGAAGAAAAAATTCAGTTTGAAAAATACATACCCTTTAAAAATGATTGGGAACGAATTTACCCTAAATATAGGGAAGTAAAGCAAAGATTAACCTATGAAAAAGGAGAATGGATACTAAGCAAATTGAATGATAATGAAAATATTGAAGATATTGAACAAGACGATGCTCTTATTCCAATATATGAATCTATTGGCAAAGATGCAAAGGTTATTGGAAGTATTGTCGAGAATGAAATAGATCATATTACGTGTAAACATATATATCAAATTCTGAATGGAAAGTTGATTTTGTGGTTTGAGCTAGAGTCTGCTGATAGTAAAATAGGATATGTACATAGAGGCCTACGAGATGCTGAATATCCTTACTATGATAATGAAACTACTGAATTTTATTTGATATTAGAAAATGGAGAATACGTTACAATTAATGGTCATCTAGAAAATGAATATGATTATTACTTAGCTGATGCGTTATCTGAAGTAGGCTACTATTCTTTATTTGCAACCTTTGACGGTGAGGGTCAGTATGGAAAATTTATTAATGGGAAAACCGGCGAAAGCTTTGCTGGAGAGGGGTATCCGAAGCTCTCAAAAACAAAAAACAAATTTATTATAGCAAATTGTGATCTAGAAGTTGGCTACTTATGGAATGGAATACAAATATTCAATATCAATGATGATAAGATTACCCTTGAATATCAAGAGGGCTTTAGTGATTGGGGTCCAACGAATGTTGAGTGGATCGATGATAATCATCTATTATTTACGAAAAAATACCATTATCCAGAACCCGAAGTTGATGCTGAATTGTTCCTGTCAGACGGTGCTTGGATGATAAGAGATTTAGATGAATAATGATTCAGTGTATTTATTAGTCATATTAGATTACCTATGACAAAAACACCTTACTAATAACTATGTTAAAAAGTCTGATAAAACCACTAAAGTTGAACTACTTAGATATGCATTAATCATGAAAGGGATGAGATCGAATGAAGAGTAAAAAAATTGTTAAACGTATACTTATTATAATCATAGTCTTACTGATAGTGTTGATAACGATGGGTGTTACCGATTATCGAAGAACCATACATAGTTTTGAAAAACCGATATTCGCACAAGTCGTAAATGGTGCTGATGATGGTGGCTCTGGACTTTATGTTGGTATTGGTTACTCGGTTGATATAAAAGGTAACTTCATGCCAGAAGACGAATTTAAAGCTGTAACTCATGCACATTTCTATGTGTTTGGTAAAGAGGTTCACTATGTAATAAGAGATTAAATATCTCTTATTACATAGCCACAATATTTTTGTACAATGAAGAAATAACTGACATTAAGAGAAATCTGAACTAATAATAACAGCAATAGTGTGTTCTTTCATTATGTACGAAGAAAGCTTTACAAATCGAGAGCTTTTTGTGTATAATATATCGTATACTAAGATAATATCTTATATATAGATACAAAGGAGATGGCATGATGATCAATGGAGCTGAACTAAATAAATTTTGGACCGATATATATTATTGGTTGCACTATCCTCATAAAGAAAAAGTAACACATCAAGTTATTCGTATACTTCAACATGTTGAAAAAAAAGATAGTATTGGAATTAATGAAGTTGCTTTATATATAAATGTTTCTCATAATACTGCATCAGAACATGTAAAGCGTATAATAAAAAAGGGCTATCTTATAAAAGAAAGAGATCCATTTGATGAAAGAAAGGTAATTCTTCGCTTAACTGATTTAGGAAAAGAAGTTCTATTCCATAACACAAGTCTTAATGAAGATAAGTTAAATAGAATTTTGAATGAATTAAGCAATAATGAGAAAGAAACAGTTGAACAAGCCTTAAAAATATTAAGTGAGCGTGCGAAACAATGTTTGTAATAGTAAAAGTAATAATATCCGCCATTGTAATTGGAATCGTTACTGAAATTGCAAGAAGGGTTCCTACCTACGGAGGAGTTGTAGCTGCTCTTCCATTAGTAAGTTTACTTAGTATTATATGGCTTAATTATCAAGGTGAGCAAAATACCACATTGATTAAATTTACATTAGGCGTATTATGGGGTTTCCCTGCTACAGCTTTATTGTTGTTCATTATGTATATCGCTTTAAAAAACTCAGTACCTTTATACCCCTATCAATAGGGTTAGGAATTGGGGGTTGGTTAGTACTTATTTTTTTACAAGACATAATCATAAAAACCTTTAAAATATCTTAAAACTAACGGACTTTACTTAAAAAAATGGGGGAATGTCTAGTCCATCATTTAGGTATTCACCATATGGTGTGATAAAGGATAATAGGGAGGAATGTGTTAGATGTATTATGAAAATCAATCTTATGGTGTTATGCAGCCCATGAACTATCAGTATTTTACATTGGTTGATCCTTTTTTAGCAAGCACTTTAAATTCGTTAGTTGGAAATATTTTAATTGTACAGACCACAAAGGATACCATTAGAGGAAAACTAAGAGAGGTAAAGCCAGACCATATTGTATTGCTTGCAGGAGATTCTACTTTCTTTATTCGTATTCAAGAAATTGTATCCATAATGCCAGACTAGAGAAGACTGATAAATAATTTTATCTAGTAACAATAACCCCTCATTGAGAAAAATGAGGGGTTATATTACATATTATCGATTAAATGCTATAATAGTTTAGGAACAATCATCTTATACGAGGATTTTTTCAGCGATGAAGACCTAAAGTTATTTAAATATGAATGTATTTAGGGAGAGAAAACCTTTGAAAAAACAACTATTTATTATTCTATTGGTGTTTATAATAATAGCTGGATATATGATATTAGAGTTTGGAAGTGCTTTATTTCAAGAGGGAAATCCTGTACTAATATTAACAGCAATAGGCAAGCTTGAACTTTCAAAAAGTCATTATGAACGTTTTTCTAAAACAAATACGGGAATTAGGTATGTATCAAAAAACACAGGAGATCCTCGCTATGATGTAATTAAGGATTTAATGAAAGAAAAAGAATGGGAATATACTGAACAAATAGGTGCTGGACTTGTCTTTGAGAAGGATGGAGAAACAATAGTTGTGGAAACTAGCCAATACTCCAAGCGTTACTTTTTATGGAGTATACCATATGAAATTGAAGTAAGGGACTGAAAACACAAGGGAGACTGAAAATAATTGAAGTAAGGGACTGAAAGGAGATAATTCATTCCTATGTAATTATCTAAGAATAGTACATTTAGAAATTTGCTATAAGATAGTAATATCCTCTCATTGAGAATGAGGGGCTTTTTTGTGTTTGATTTTTTATTCCTCATCTGGTGACTTTATTCGGAAGGGATATACCATCTTAATGAGAAAGCTTAATAAAAACTTAACAACAATAACGTTGTTAACATAATTAGCAATTGCTATATTTATAAAAGAGATAAATTTAATATGAGATTACTTCGCATTTATTGTAATTTAGTTCTTGATTAATCTTGAGTAACGAAAAAAAAGAGGAAGGATGAATATTAATATGAATAAAAAAATCATTAGCTTTATTCTAGGATTGGTATTGGTTACACAATTACTATCTTTTCAAGCAATAGCAGCTAGTACAAAGGAATACATAATTCAACCTGGAGATGTGCTATGGAAAATTGCACGAGATAACGGTACAACATGGGAAGAACTTGCAGAGTTTAACAACCTAGAAAATCCTCATTTAATTTATGCAGGCAAAAAATTATTGATCCCTACTACAACTTCTGTGCCTACTAATGAAGATTCAATTCCAGTGTCTACAAATGATGCTGCATCAGTACGCATCATCCACACAAATGATCATCATAGCCATCTAGAAAGCTCAACTTATGATTTGTCATTTGATGGTGTAGCAACTCGATTAAATATTGGTGGATTCTCTAGTCTAGCAACAATAATTGATGAGAATCGTAATGAAAACACAATCGTTTTAAATAGCGGAGAATTAAATGGTACTCTTTACTTTTCTCTATTTAAAGGAGAAGTTGATTTCAAGGTATTTAATAAACTTGGAATTGATGCTTATGCTTTAGGAAACCATGAATTTGATGAGGGTGATGGTCGCTTAGCAGAATTGATTGAGATGGCGAATTTCCCTGTTGTATCATCAAATGTTCAGCCAACAGAAAATAGCCCATTATACGCAGTTAAAGATAGTATCAAGCCTTATATCATAAAAGAAATTGATGGTGAAAAAGTAGGGATTATTGGTATTTTAAAAGTTGAAAAAACGAAAAATTCATCTTTAGCATCTGATGATTTACTATTTTCAGATGAAATTGAAACTGCGCGCAAATACGTTGCTGAGTTAGAAAAGCAAGGTGTAAACAAGATTATTTTACTTAGTCATGTTGGCTATTATAATGACTTTTTATTTGCAGAAAACGTACCAGGAATTGATATCATTCTAGGAGGAGACACTCATGATTTACTTGGAGATGAAGAAGTTTTAGGGGAAGTCGGTCTTAATCAAAAATATTATGGACAAACAGGACCATTTCCTGGATATAAGCATGGCAATTATGAAGAAAATTCAACAATTGGGGAGTACCCAACCGTTGTACAAAATAGCAATGGGGATCCAGTATATATTGTTACAGCATGGGAATATGCTCATGCTGTGGGTATGCTTGATGTTGATTTTAGTAAGGACGGTAAAGTTGAGGCTATTGATGGTAATATCATAATTCCTGTTTCTGGACCGTATTTACAAAAAAATGAAGCAGGAGAACGAGTAGAAGTAGACGCAGATACAAAGGCGAAAATTGAAACAATAATAGAAGAATCACCAATTCTTACATTCGCAGAAGTATCTGATACCGTTGAAAGTATTATTGCTCCTTACCGTGAGAAAATGAAAGCTGCAATAGAAACGGTTATTGGTACTATTTCAACCAATATGAGTGCTGAAAGAATACCAACTCCATTTACTAATGGCGATGCTCCTACTGGTAGTCTAGCAGCTTACGTAGTTGCTGAAGCATTTGCTACTGCAAATCCAAGAATAGATGTAGCTATTCAGAATGTAGGTGGTGTAAGAAGCGAATTTTTTGCGGGTGAGTTTACGGTAAGTCAAGCTATTACAACTTTACCGTTTTCAAATACTGTTGTTATGATGGATATGACCGGTGAAGAGATTGTGAATGTTTTAAACCAATCAGCCTATTATGCACTAAATTCAGGGTCAACTGGTGCATTCCCTGCTGCTGCAAATCTCCGTTATGATGTATTTTTAAGTGAACAAGAAGGTAAAGTTATTCAAAATGTAGAAATAAAAGGTAAAGATGGCGTTTGGACTAATATTGACCTTAGTAAAAGATATACTGTTTCTACCAATAGTTTTACGGCTTTGGGTAAAGATAATTACTTAGAATTTGCAAAAGTACGTGAAACAGAGACAGGAAATTTTGAAGACACATATATTAATTATTATGTTCCATTAAAAGAGTATATTGAAGGACTGCCAAATAAAACTTTACTACCAATTAATTCTGAAGATTACTGTTTAAAATCAGTAACTGAGTAAGGTAATATATCATATTACAATATTCTTTAAAGAGCACCTTTTACTAGGGTGCTCTTTATTATTGACTCATCGCTAGTAAATGTGGGGCTATCTAGCATTATTTAAATCCTTTATAAAAACATAACTTACTTTTGAATAACTCATTTTATCTTCGTAAAAACGATGAGCATCTTCACGTTGAAGTCCAGATGATAAGGCAACCTTTTTATATCCACATTCTTTTGCCCATTCGTGGATAAATGTAAGAAGTTTTTCTCCATATCCTTTAGAACGTTTACTAGAATCGGTTACTAAGTCGCAAACCCATATAAATTTTCCATAATATAAGGTAATCATAGGCATAAATCCGATAACTGCAGCAATGTCTCCATTATCATATAAGGTAAATAGTTTATAGTTTTCTTTTTTCTGTGCTTCATTAACTAAATCAAGGTAAATATTTTGGGTTAGATGGGGTCTTAACTGTCTCATTATTGGAAAAGCTTCTATACATTCTTTTTCTTTTGTCAATTCCTTAATTAGTAAAGTATTAGCATCACTCATATATGCTCCTCCTCGTATATCTAATTACTACCGATTATATTAATTAACTGGTATTACTAAAAGTATCAGAAATGATATAATTTTTGGTATCAGTTTTAATTGGAAGGTGAATAGTATGATAGATATAATCCCTATATTGGATATTAAGAAAAAAGACCCTTTATACATACAACTTTATAATTACCTAAAGAAGGAGATTCAAGCTGGAAAAATACAACCTAACGTAAAACTTCCTTCAAAAAGAAGCTTATCTGTTTATCTTGGCATCAGTCAAAATACAATTGAAAATGCATATCAACAATTAAATGCAGAAGGATATGTTAAAACGGAACCAAGAAAAGGGGTTTTTGTTCAAGAATTAGAGGGTGATTTATTTCCTTATTCAAGAAATGCTTCTACTCATAATAAAAAAATACCTGAAGATAAAAGTGAAGAATATCATATTGATTTTAATCATGGAAAAGTTGATTTAGATTATTTTCCATATTCGATATGGAGAAAATTAACCGTTCAATCGTTATATGATGATCAAAATAAAATTTTTCTAAATGGCGATCCTCAGGGTGAACTGAGTTTGCGAGAAGAAATAGCAAAATATCTCTATCAATCTAGAGGTGTAAAATGTGAACCTGAACAAATTATCATAGGTGCGGGTACTCAATACTTAATTGGGTTTTTATCTATGTTAATTGGAAAAGAATTTATATATGGTATGGAGGACCCCGGATTTCATCGAACTAGAAGAGTCTTTAAAGATCAAGGTGTTAAAACAATTTCGATACCTCTTGATGAGGATGGAATTAGTTTGAAACCTTTAAAAGGGAGTAATGCTAGAGTGGTATATGTAACACCCTCTCATCAATTCCCATTTGGCTCAATAATGCCTATTGCTAGAAGAACAGAGTTATTGAAATGGGCTGAAGAGAAGGAGGGATATATTATTGAGGATGATTATGACGGTGAGTTTAGATATAGAGGGAAACCAATTCCTTCATTGCAAGGATTAGATTTTAATGGAAGAGTAATTTATTTAGGAACTTTTTCTAAATCATTAATTCCTTCAATCCGTTTAAGTTATATGATTCTACCAAAAAAACTTTTAGAAAAATACTATAAACACTTTACTATTTACAAACAGACTGTTTCACGCCTTCATCAACAGACTCTTTATCTATTTATGAAAAATGGTCATTGGAAAAGTCACTTAAATAAAATGAGAACATTGTACCGTAAAAAACAAAATATATTACTATCATCCATTGAGAAATACATGGGAGATAAAATCAGCATTATTGGAGAAAAATCGGGACTACATATTCTTTTACGAGTAAAAAATAATATGTCTGAATTAGAGTTAATCAACGCTGCAATGAAAAATAAGGTAAGGGTTTATCCAACTTCAATTTATTATGATAAAGTCTAAGTGAATCAATTACCATTGGTATTATTGGGCTTTGGTGGATTATCAGAAAATGAAATCGAAGAGGGAATTCAATTATTAAAAGCCACATGGTTTAAATAGACACTTAACCAAATTATACAAATGATGTATAATGAAATTTGGTGAATAAAATCTATAGAGGTTTTTAGAGATTTAAAAAGAAGTTGCGTGCTTCATTTGATAAGATTGTGTAGATAAATAGCAGAAGGTGAGTGAAAAACTATGGGTCGCAAATGGAATAATATTAAAGATAGAAAGGCGGCAAAGGATGTAAATACGAGCCGCATATATGCTAAATTTGGACGTGAAATTTATGTAGCAGCTAAATCGGGTGAACCCGATCCTGAGTTAAACCAAACCTTAAGGGTTGTACTTGAGCGAGCAAAAACATATAATGTTCCGAAAACCATTATTGACCGTGCGATTGAAAAAGCAAAGGGTGGCTCAGAAGAAAACTATGATGAGCTTCGCTATGAAGGCTTTGGTCCAAATGGCTCCATGATCATTGTAGACGCATTGACAAATAATGTGAACCGTACAGTATCTGAGGTACGTTCTGCATTTACTAAAAACGGTGGTAATATGGGGGTAAATGGCTCAGTTTCCTATATGTTTGATGCAACGGCAGTTATTGGTCTTGAAGGGAAAACAGAAGATGAAGTTCTTGAAATATTAATGGAAGCGGATGTAGATGCTCGTGATATTATCGAAGAAGAGGATGCAGTTATTATTTATGCTGAACCTGATCAATTCCATGCAGTGCAAGAAGCATTTAGGAATGCTGGTATTACGGAATTTACTGTTGCGGAGTTAACCATGCTTGCACAAAATGATATAACACTTCCTGAAGAGTCAATGGCACAATTTGAAAAAATGATTGATACGCTAGAGGATTTAGAGGATGTTCAGCAGGTGTACCACAATGTAGACCTTGGTGAAGAATAGCAAAAAATGAATAAATTATCATTTATCTATAAATAGGAGTGTAGAGAAACCAGGGTTTTTCTACACTCTTTTATATGAAGAAAGTTATTTTTTCTAGGTAAACCACGCAATACTTAATAGCTTAATTGCTCCGTGAATTTCTTGTTCTGATAATCCAGCAAATCCGAGCATAACCATTGGCGTTTGGTTGTGGTTAGGGTTTGTCCAAAATATTGATGTCGGATAAGTACGTACTCCCGCTGTTTCTGCTGCATTAATTAATTCTTCCTCTGACATTTTATTATGAATTTCTAATAATATGTGTAAGCCTGCATCATTTCCAATCACTCTTATCTTATCTTTCATATAGGCTCTAAGAGAAAGCATTAATGTTGTATGTTTTTTATGATAAACCTTTCTCATTTTCCGAAGGTGACGCTCCCAATCTCCATTTTCCATAAATTGATGTAATGTGAATTGATGAATTCTTGAAGCCGTTGGTTCGTATGCATAAAAAAGATGATGATACGCTTGCAATAAGGTTGGGGGTAGTACCATATAAGCTAGGCGAATGGATGGCAGAAGCGATTTTGAGAAGGTTCCTAGATAAATGACTCGACCGGATTGATCCAATCCCTGAAGAGAGGGAATTGGTTTTCCATGGTAACGAAATTCACCATCATAATCATCTTCAATAATATAACTGTTATTTTTCTCCGCCCATTGAAGTAGCTTCAATCGTTTTGAAATGGGTAAGATCATACCGATAGGAAACTGATGAGAAGGTGTGACATAAACATATTTAGGGTTAGCCTGATGAATTTGTTCAATATTTACTCCATTTTCTTCTAGAGAAATAGGTGCTAGATTAAAACCGAAATTTGTAAAGATCTCTCTTGCGCCAATATACCCTGGATCCTCAAAGCCAATTATTCTATCCTCTTTAGCAATCGTTTGCGAAAGAAGGATAAGAAGCTGTTGAATACCCGCGCCAATGATAATTTGTTCAGCTGTACTATTTACACCCCTTGACCTATGTAAATAGTTAGCAATTTCCTGACGAAGTTCAGGTTCCCCTTGTGGGTGACCATACTGTAATAATTCGTTCGCTTTTTTCCTCAATACTTGATTATTATATTTTCGCCATAGATGAAAGGGAAAGTGTTCAACATCAATATGACCATTACGAAAATTATAGGTAAGAGAGTCGTCAGAGGATAAGGTTGTTGTTGGAGCAGTTTGAACATCTTTAAAATGAGGGCTTGATAAATCTCTCTCCAATTCAATAACATATAGTCCACTTTTTGCTTTGCTTATGACATAGCCTTCTGCTAATAATTGCTGGTAGGCATTTTCGACCGTATTGCGACTAATCTGTAAGGAAGAAGCTAGTTTACGAATGGAAGGAAGCTGGGTACCTGCAGGAATCCTTCCCTTTTCTATTTCTTCTTTAAAATAATAATAAATTTGTAAATATAACGGATGTTTAGCTTCTTCAATTAATGTAGGTATTACATCAAGCATGTTATCTCTCCTAACTGACCCTATTCAATTATATAAATCTGTCACTTTTCATTATGATAGATTGAGATTATAATCATTATAACAAATTATTCTAACCTCTAATAGAGGAATGCTCGAAAGAGAATCTAAAAAAGAAATCATACTTTTATAGAGTTGGAGGGTTTACTTTGGAAAAAAACAGTAGAGAATTTGAAAACAGACCTATGCGGCGGCAAAGCAAGGAATTAAGGGATGAGGTGAAAATTAGCTACCTATTAAAGAAAACCCGTACAGGCTTTCTTGGATTGGTAGATGAGGAAGGAACCTATGTTGTTCCTCTTAACTATGTTTGGTATAAGGATAATATTTATTTTCACGGAAGTAATGAGGGGCGTAAATATGATGCTTTATTAAAAGGAGAAACCTATTGTTTTACCGTAATTGATGACTATGGTACAATCGCAGATCCAATTCCAGCAAATATAGGGACAGCTTATACTAGTGCTATGGTTTTTGGAAAGGTTGAAATGGTAGCTGATCTAGAAGAAGCGAAGCAAGCGATGGAGGCAATGCTGAATAAATATGTACCAGGTTATTTCGATACGGAGTTATCAAAAAAACACTTAGAAAGATATCGTTCCTCAATGGGAAGCCCTACAGTTGTTTATCGTATAATTCCCGATAGGATAACAGCTAAGGAAGTATCTGAATCATTTGATAACTTATACTTGCCAGGTCGCAAACAGCAGGATGATCTAAAAAGGTAAGTTCTATACAGGCATTCTGACGACTTTCCCGTCAGTCTTAGGCAGGAGTATTACACCTGCCTTTTTTTTTATGTTTTACTCTGGGGACATTATTGGATATAATCTTATATATACTTATAAATATACAAAAAGGAGATATTTCATGAAATTACCTACTTTGGCTTTAGGAGATCTTATTGCATCTGTACCCATTATTCAAGGTGGTATGGGAGTTGGGGTTTCTCGATCTGGACTAGCCTCTGCAGTTGCAAATGAAGGTGGAATTGGAATAATATCAGGGGCGCAAATTGGTTTTACAGAGCCTGATTTTGAATCGAATAGCATGCAAGCAAACATTAGAGCATTAAGAAAAGAAATTAGAAAAGCAAGAGAATTGAGTCCTAAAGGAATTTTAGGAGTTAATTTAATGGTTGCGATGAATCATTATAAAGAATTGGCAATGACTGCTGTAGAGGAAAAAATAAATCTAATCATTTCTGGAGCAGGGCTGCCAAAGGATTTACCTGGTATCGTTCAAGGAACAAAAACAAAAATAGCACCAATTGTTTCATCAGGTAAAGCGGCACAATTAATTACAAAGCTATGGGATAGAAAGTATAATCATATACCAGATATGGTGATTGTTGAAGGACCTGAAGCTGGAGGTCATTTAGGATTTACGTTAGAGGAATTAAAACGAAATCCAATACCAGACTTAGGAAATATTATTCAAGAGGTAAAGGAATCGCTAAAATCCTTTCAAAGCAAATACGAAAAAATGATTCCTGTTATTGCAGCAGGCGGAATATTTGATGGGAAGGATATTGCCAAATTTTTAAAGCTAGGTGCATCTGGTGTCCAAATGGGAACAAGATTTGTTGCTACAGATGAATGTGATGCGGATATTCGTTATAAAGAGGCATATATAAATAGTAAAGAGGAAGATATTCAATATGTAAAAAGTCCAGTAGGGATGCCTGGAAGAGCTATATATAATGAATTTACTAAGCAGCTGGATGATGAAGGAAGAATTCCTGTGAAAAAATGCTATGATTGTTTGCTTCCCTGTAATCCAAAATCGACACCTTATTGTATTTCTAAAGCACTTATTGAAGCGGTAAAGGGGAATTTAGAGGAAGGTTTGATTTTTTCAGGTGCAAATGCATATAAAATAAAAGAAATTGTATCAGTAAAGAAACTAATACAACAATTAATTGCAGAAACTGAAGTTGCATTAGGTTAAAAATGATGCTATAGAAGTATAAAACAAGTCCCGATAAGTTTCAAGGGACTTGTTTTTCATTAACGATTAATTCGATACAATTCTTCATCATCAGGATATATTTTTCCCTTACACTTTGCACAATATGGATAGGGGTATACATTAGTTTTTACCGTTTTTCCACATGTTCCGCAGGTTACTTTCTTAATGCCATATAGTTTATTTATGAAATAAGCTGCAATTTTCCATAATATGAGAGTGCCTATGGCAAGGAGTAAGAGTATTTGCCAAAGATATATGTCCCCCTCTTTCCAGATATCTAACATTATTCAATTCACCTCTTTTATATAATTTTATTTCTTTAAAAAAACACAAAACCCTCTATAGATGATACAAATGCCTATAATATGAATAATATAAGGTATAAAGTAATAGGTAGGAGAAAAAAATAGTTTAAATAGCCTAGAATTTGGTTCATAATAGAAAGTAGAAATGGAATTCAGAAAGGATGGAGAGGTTAATGGCTCGTACACATACCTTTTCAAAAGGAGAAGAGATTGTTAATGCTATCACGCATGGAATAGGAGCTCTTCTAAGTATTGCGGCGTTAGTTTTGTTGATTGTTTTTGCTGTAGATAGAGGAACGGTGTTACATACCGTTAGTGTGACGATTTATGGCGTTACGATGTTCTCACTTTATTTGGTATCTACCCTTTCCCACAGCCTGGTAGGGAAAGCAAAAGACATCTTTCAAATATTTGACCATTCCTTTATCTATCTATTTATTGCAGGAACCTATACACCAATTGTCTTAACTGTAGTGAAGGGCTCCTTAGGATGGACCTTATTTGGCATTGTATGGGGAATAGCAATATTTGGTATTGTCTTCAAGGCTTTCTTTGTACAGAGATTTCTTTTTACTTCGACGATTTTATATGTATTAATGGGTTGGCTAATTGTTTTAGCATGGAAGCCGTTAATTCAACATCTTCCTTCTAATGGTTTAACCTTATTGGTTACAGGTGGCGTTGCTTATACGATAGGTGCAGTCTTTTATGTATGGCGAGCTTTTCCGTATCATCATGCAGTATGGCACCTTTTTGTTTTGGCTGGAACCATTCTTCACTTCTTTGCAATATTGCTATATGTATTGCCAGTTCATTGAATAATGGAATAAAAATCATTTAAACCTCTCGTTTCATAATAAACGAGAGGTTTTTTCTGTTATAACATATTATAAAATGGTTTCCCCGCAGTTAATGTCTCCTAAATGATCAATAAATTTTTTCATTAGTGGAGACAGGTATCGTTCCTTGTGGTATAGGAGGTAAATATGACGCTCTGGAACGTGACCGGGCAAGGTATGGTAAAGTAAATCACCACTATGTATCTCCTGTTTAACTGCTGTTTTTGAAAGAATAGAGACTCCAATACCTGACATTAAAACTTGTTTAATCGCTTCTGTTGATCCTAATTCCATCATTGGTGTGATATGTATTCTTACATTTTTTGCCCATTCGTCGGTCATTGAGCGAGTGGTTGATTCAGAGCTATGTAAGATAAACGCTTCTCGTTCAATATCATTTAAGGTTACTTGGTCTATTTGTGACAATCGATTTTCAGGGGAATAAACCAATAATAACTGATCCTCACACAGTTTTTTATACTCTAAGTCCATTGCCTCTATTGGATTATAGGCAATCACTCCGATATCAATAGCATGTTCAGATAACATATTATGAATGGCTGGAGCTGTTTTAACGATAAGAGATAGAGAAATAGCTGGGTATGCTTTTTTGAAATCTCCCATTAATTTTGGAATCAAATAGGTTGCAGGAACAGAACTTGCCCCAATTGTTAAATGGCCTTTTTTTAATGTATGATATTCATCTACTACTCGATTTGCTTCTATTTCAAGTGCCTTCATTTTCCGTGCATAATGCAATAATGCTTTTCCAGCTTCTGTTAATAGAATATTTCTTGATTTGTTTTGAAATAGAGGGATACCAAACTCCTTTTCCAAGGTTTTCATATGAAAGGTAACCGTTGGTTGCTTCATATCTAATATTTCTGCAACCTTGGTGATTTTTTTGTGTTTATCGATCAGCATTAATATTTCTAGTTTTTTTAAATTCATTTTTATTCTCCTACCTTACAAAGTTAGTTGTATCAAAAGAGTGAATAAATTCTATTAAAGGTAACTTACTTTTAAACACCGTTTAATTATAGAGTAAATCTATAGAAATGAATAGATATTAATAGTTTTTTTAACAACATGTTTACATATGATTAATATCTATTTAATTGTAGATAGATAAACTAAAGACAACAAAAGAGTTAGGAAGGTATTTAAATGGAGATTATACTACAAGGTCTGGGAAAATCCTTTGGAAATGTTAAGGCACTAAAATCGATAGATATTACCATACCTAGTGGAAAGTTCACTACACTACTTGGTCCATCTGGCTGTGGGAAGACTACATTACTAAGAGTCATTGCAGGATTAGAAACACCAGACAATGGAGAAATCAGTTTTGAGGATCGTTCTATTTTTTCTACTACTAGAAAAATAAATGTATCTACTCATCGTCGTAATTTAGGAATGGTATTTCAAGATTTTGCTTTATGGCCTCATATGACGGTTTTTGAAAATATAGCATTTTCTTTGAAAGCAACTGGTAAACGAAAAAACTTGAAAGAAAAGGTGCTTCATGCGTTAGAGGTAGTTCGCTTGCAGGGCATGGAGAATAGATACCCACATCAGCTTTCCGGTGGACAGGAACAAAGGGTATCCTTTGCAAGAGCTATCGTAAATGAGCCAAAAATTATTTTGTTTGATGAGCCATTAAGTGCATTGGATGCTATTTTACGAGATGAAATGCGAGTTGAGTTAACCACTTTAGTTCATTCTATGGGCGTAACGGCAGTATATGTTACCCATGACCAAACAGAGGCAATGACCATGTCTGATCAAATTATTGTGATGAATCAGGGGGAAATACTTCAAATAGGAACACCAGAAGAGATCTACCTTCATCCAAAAGACGTTTTTGTAGCCAAGTTTGTTGGAAAATCTAATTGGTATAGTGGAGAGCGGCAAATGATTCGACCAGAGGAAATCCATTGGACAAGGGCAGAGGAGAAGATGGAATTATTAAATGGAAAGGTAAAAAGTGTAGGGTATATGGGAGAACGCTATGAAATTTATATAGAGGTAGAAGGATTAGGCGAATGGATTGTTTATGACAATAAACGTTTATCAATAGGAGAAAATGTGTCGTTTTATGTTTCTTCTGATAAAATATATCAATTTTAATGTGAGTAGAAAGGTGGACTATTAATAATGATGAAGCATTACAAAATGGTTAGTGTCGTATTATTAATCTCTATTTTTGTGGTGATGGTTTCAGCCTGTAATTTTTCTGGTAATACTGAGTCAGCAACAGGAAAAACAGAAGCTTCTACAGAAAATGTAGAAAATACAGAGGAAGCAGCAGAAAATCAACCAAAAGAAGAAGCAACAAATAAGCTTGTTGTTTATAGTGCTGGACCTGGAGGATTAGCAGAAAAAATTTTACAAGGATTTATTGCAAAAACGGGTATTGAGGCTGAAATGTTTCAAGCTACGACAGGGAAAGTTTTAGCAAGATTAGAAGCAGAAAAGAGTAATCCTGTAGTGGACGTTGTTGTGTTAGCTTCTTGGCCATCAGCAATAGGATTAAAGGAACAGGGAATGACACAAGCGTATAATCCTACAAATGCCGATAAGCTTTATGAGGATTGGAAGGACGCAGATAATCATTTCTTTGGTTATAGTGCATCAGCATTAGGAGTTACCTATAATACCTTAGAAGTAAAAGAACCGCCAACAGATTGGAGCGATTTTACTGCTCCAGAATGGAAGGGGAAAGTAAATATCCCAGATCCAAGTCTTTCTGGTTCAGCGTTGGATTTCATTTCTGGTTATATCTATAAAAATGGTGACAGCGGATGGGAATTATTCGAAGCGTTAAAGCAAAATGAGGTAGCTGTTGCTGGAGCAAATAAAGAAGCCCTAGCTCCCGTAATCTCAGGAGCAAAATCAGCTGTATTAGCTGGGGTAGACTATATGGCATATAGTGCAAAAGCAAAAGGAGAACCAGTAGATATTATTTACCCTAAAAGTGGTACCGTAATTAACGTTCGTCCTGCAATGATTATGAAGGATGCTATAAATGTAAAAAACGCACAATTATTTATCGACTATTTACTATCTGATGAAGTGCAAGATATGGTTGCTGATGCCTATATTTTACCAGGACGTAAGGATGTAAAAGCGAAGGATCGTGCAAATGTAGACGAAATACCTGTATTTCCAAGTGATTTCGATTGGATGATGTCTCACTCTGAAGAATTATTAAAACGCTTTGAAGGAATCTTTAAATAAGGATTATCATTAGAATCAAATACAATAGAAGGGCAGGAAGAAATGGGTTCATTCATGTTCCTTTCACTTCTTGCCTTTTATCTTTTATCCAAATCATATGGGGTGAGCAGATGACTTCAAAAAAAATGGGTTTGACTATAGCTCTTTTGCTGTTAGTCATTCTTATCGTAATCCCACTTCTATTAATCGGATTGACAAGTATTTTTCAAAATAATGAGCTAGATTTTTTGGCTCCAATAAAGACAATAGTAGAAAAAGATTTAAGTGAAGTATATATTAATTCGATCATCCTTGGACTTTCTGTTGTTATAGGATCTACTTTATTTGCTGCACCTATTGCTTTTCTGATGGCAAAAACAGAATTTCAAAAATATAGATGGATTGATATCGTTCTATTGATTCCATTTATGACCCCACCATATATCGGATCAATGGGTTGGATTATGTTTATGCAGCCGAAGGGTTTTTTAGAGCAGCTGATACCAGCATTAGGTTTTTTAAGTTCTATCTTTTTCCATTTTTTCGGTCTTGTATTAGTAATGAGTCTTCACTTATTTCCGTTTATGTATTTAATCATTCGAAACGCGTTAATTCAAATTAGTGGAGGCTTAGAGGAAGCTGCAACTGTCCATGGGGCTACTTTTAACTATCGCTTTCGTCGGATTGTTATTCCTCTACTCCTATCAAGCTACGCAATGGGAGCACTTTTGATTTTTGTTAAAACCATAGCAGAGTTTGGGACACCAGCAACACTGGGTAGAACAATAGGTTATTATGTGTTAACTACTAAAATCCATCATTTTATTTCTAGCTGGCCTATTGATTTTGGTAAGGCTACCTCTTTATCCATGATGCTACTATCTACTAGTTTATTTATTTGGTATATACAATCTGTAGTATCCAATCGGTTTACTTATCGACTTGTAGGTGGAAAAGGAACCCGAAGATCTATATATACCTTTAGGATAGGTGGAAAACTATTAGGCTGGTTCTATATTGGCGGGCTATTATCTCTTTCAATTGGAGTACCTTATTTTTCTATTATAGCAACCTCTACAATGAAATTAAGAGGGTATGGATTATCATGGGGTAATTTTACATTGGACCACTATCGGGAATTATTTACGCTACATTCGCCTGGACTAAATGCCTTGTTGACTAGCTTAGAATTGTCTCTCATATCAGCAACTATAGCTGTCATTTTAGGAACCTTCTTGGCTTTGATGGTATCAATAAATAAGGGCTGGTCACAAAGGATAACCGATAGTTTTAGCCTATTGCCTAATACCGTCCCTAGTATTGTCATGGTAGTAGGGCTAATCCTGTTTTGGAATGCTCCATGGATGCCGTTACGCATTTATAATACACGTGGTATAGTTATCTTGACCTACGTTATTCTATTTCTACCTTACACAGTTCAGTATGTAAAGGCTAATTTTAGTCAGATTGATCCTACTCTTTTTCATGCAGGAAGAGTCTTTGGAGGAAATTATTTTTATATTTTTAGACGTATCATTCTACCATTAATCATTCCTGGGTTGATAGCTGGTTGGATGATGACATTTATTATATCGATAAGAGAATTAGTCGCTTCCCTGATGATTCTCCCTCCGTCAATGAAAACATCAGCGACGTTTATTTTCGCCCAATTTGAACAGGGAAGTGTATCTTTAGGAATGGCGATGGCAGTGGTATCTGTCGGTTTAACAACGTTGGTTTTAATAGCAATTAATCGCTTTATACCGACAAAGGAGTGAATGGTTTGTTAGAAGTGAAAATTTGGGGTGGAGCAGGTGAATATGGTCGCTCTTGCTACTATATAAAAAGTGGAGAGATACGGATTTTATTGGATGCTGGAATAAATAAGGAAAGTGGAGGAGTTTATCCTCTACTAGACACAAACGAATTAAGTAAATTGGATTATGTTTTTTTATCCCATGCTCATGAAGATCATTCCTTAGCTTTACCCTTGCTATATAAATATGGGTATCAAGGTAAGGTATTTACACCAAAAGCTACATCAAAGCTATTACCAAAATATTTTTCCTCTTGGGCAGAATATATAAAGAAACAGAAGAATTCCTTGCCCTATGAACAAGCAAATATTGAAGCTATTCAATTTGCCTATATGGAGGATTATGCATTTTTAGGAGAATGGTTTCAACTAAATGAGAATCTGCGTGTTCGTTGGGGAAGAAGTGGACATATGCTAGGTTCTATCTGGATAATGCTAGAATTGAATGGTGAAATCGTATTCTATTCAGGGGACTATACATCAGAATCCACGTTAATAAAGGTGGATAACCCGTATGTATTATCCCATATGAATGAGAAGGTAAAACTAGCTATTATCGATGCGGCTTATGGGATGGAGGATATGAGTCAGGAAGAGCTTTTTTATCAATTAAAGGATAGAATTGAAGGAGCCTTAGAAAAAGGCGGAACTATACTTCTTCCTGTTCCTGCAGTAGGAAGAGGACAGGATTTACTCTTTTTACTTATCGAGCAGTTCCCTAGAGAAACCTTTATTGTAGAGAGAGAGATTTGTGCCTCAATGATGCAATCAGAGAATCAAGTATATTGGCTTCATCAGGGAAAAATAGAGAGTTTTAGAGATGAATTATCTCAATGGATAACTATTGTGAAGGATGAACAGGAGAGAAAAGAAGCGCTGGCAGATAAGCGCCCTAAGATTATTTTTACTACAGATGGGATGATGCAATCAAGTCAAGCGCAATGGTATTATAACCAGTTGAAGGATAATGAAAAAAACGCAGTATTTCTAACAGGAAATCAAGCAAAAGGTTCATTTGGGAGAGAGTTATTAAAAAAGAGGAATAATCTCCCTATCAATGTGGAATTTATCCGTTATAAAGTCCATCAAGGAATAAAAGAGGTTCGTCAAATGATAGATTCGCTCCAACCCGCTCATACGATTTTATGTCACGCCAATCATATAGAGACGAATAAAGTGGTAGCTCAATTGCTTGCAGAAGGATATAAGCATATTCACTCACTACTTCCAAATGATCAGCTTAAAATGTAAAGCAAACAAAAAGAACCGTCCCCTTTGTTTTTTCTTTGTTTTTTTGATAGAGTGACATTTTTACACTTAATCTTATTTAATAACTGTTGAATTGCAACTAGATAGGGTAAAATAGGCTATAGTGAAGCTTAATATAACATTGTGCGAAGTATTATATGAGGAGTGATAGTATGGGACAACCAGTAAAAACAAATGATGGATGGTATACATTACATGATTTTCGAACAATCGATTGGACAGCTTGGAAAAAACTATCTGAAGCGGAGCGTAATGAAGCAGTAAATGAATTTACTCAATTTGTAGAAGAATGGGAAACAGTAGAAGCAAAAACAGAGGGAAGCCATGGATTATATACTATAACAGGACATAAAGCCGATTTTGTTATGATGTTGCTTCGTCCAACGATGAAGGAATTAAACGAGATTGAAAACGCATTTAACAAAACAAAGCTTGCAGAATATACAACCCGATCCCATTCTTATGTATCTGTAGTTGAATTAAGTAATTACATACCTCCAGAAAGAATGACTCCAGAAATGGAAGCAAGTATGAAGGAACGACTCTATCCAATCTTACCTAAGTGGGAGCACTTCTGCTTCTATCCTATGAATAAACGTCGTCAAGGAGAAGATAATTGGTATATGCTTCCCTTTGAAAAACGTACAGAATTAATGAGAAGCCATGGTACTATTGGACAGAAATATGCTGGTAAAATAAAACAATACATCCTTGGTTCTGTGGGTTTTGATAATTGGGAATGGGGAGTAACGTTACTCGCTCATGACGTATTAGATTTTAAAAAAATTGTCTATGAAATGCGCTTTGATGAAGTAAGTGCACGTTACGGAGAATTTGGTGCCTTTTATGTGGGGCATATAATGAAAAAAGAAGACATAGCATCATTTTTTACAGTATCGAACATAAGATAACTTAGTAGTCTAAATATAAAAAAGTCACGATAGCGTGGCTTTTTTTCATATAATTATTCCACAAATATCATATAGTTTTTCCAAACTCTTTTCCTATAGTTTCAGAATTGATGTAAATAAAAGATGTAGATATGCAGCTTGTATTTTATCTACAAGCTGCAAAAAGGTCGAGAAAATTCTCGACCTTTTTACATTGCTTTACCACCAAAGGAAGCTAAAGGCAATGATTGATGCAAGACCAATTGCAATCAATCCAGGCACGAAAGAACCTGGGTAAAAAAAGAAGTTGGTATATCCATTTGGATTACCTGAGTAATCATTATTAGAATCATCCGTTTTCAGATAAACCTGATCATTATCAACGTGATGAATAGTACCACGATGAACCTGACCATCAGCTGTCCTTATTTCCACATTTTTCCCATAATTATTTTTGAAACTTTCATAGTAATAACTTGTCACATCTTCACCTCCTAAAAAAGATCCCTAAGAAATATTAAAAATAAGATATGAAATGATTAAAAAAAAGTTGGGGGTTAACCCAACATTAAATAATACAGCAATACCCATTAATTTTTAATCGGTTTCCACTAGACACCCTCTTCAACATCATCAGAGTGTGTTGTGTCAATCCTCGAAATTATTAGTTAAGGATCTACAACAACAGCTGGAGGCCATGCAATAAACCAGAATAAGACTACGATTAGAAGGATAAATAGTAACAGAGTTCTATATCCTCCTCGGAATAAATAAGGTACTCACACGACTTCACCTCCTTCCAATAACTTCGTTATTTATCTTTCACTTCAAAATATGATGGTAATAAAGCTTTTGTATAGACATATATCCCGCAATAAAAAAAATAATGAAAACGCGTATCTTTTAAAATAAAAAGTCAAAATTTTGTGAAAAATAGTGACAAAATTTGCTATTTTATTTACAATTAAAAACAATAAGAGAATTTATAAGAAATTATAATAGTTAGAACCATTAATAGAAAATAAATAATATATTAACTAGAAATATCTGATGTAGAGGAGATTAAATAACTTTGTACTTGCTTAGGGGGTTGTTATTTTGGAGAAATACCCATCTAGATTAAAAAACGATCAAGTATTTCACAATCGCTATCAAATTCGTTCGATTATTGGGAAAGGGGGGATGGGAACTGTTTATTTAGCAGAGGATTTACGTTTGAGGAGCAAGAAATGGGCGATTAAAGAAATTGTAGTTAAGCAGTCAGGCTATCAAGAATTTATTGATGAGGCTACTATGCTAATTGCATTAAGTCATCCATATTTACCTAATATTGTAGACTATTATCCTCCTGACGAGGATGGATATTGCTACCTTGTAATGGACTATATTCATGGTAAAACATTAATGGATATTTTTGAAAAAGAAAATCGAAAAATTCCATATGAGTTAGTGGTTACTTATGCTTTGCAGCTATGTGATTTATTTGATTACTTACATAATCAACAGCCAAAGCCAATTATATATCGTGATTTAAAGCCGAATAATGTTATTATTGATGATCAAAACCGCGTGCGATTAATCGATTTTGGGATTGCTCGAAGCTATAAAGAGGGGAAGCAGCGGGATACAATTCAATTGGGAACAATTGGTTTTGCAGCTCCAGAACAGTTTATAAAGCAGCAGACAGATCATCGAGCAGATATCTATTCTCTCGGTGCCTTAATGTTCTATCTCTTAAGCAGTGGTCAGCACTTTCATTCGTTACAAAAGCAAATCGATGAAGTGCGCTATGATTTACCCGTAGCTTTAATAGAAATCATCCATAAGATGCTAAATAGCAATCCAGATGGAAGGTATCAACATATATTAGAGGTGAAAAAGGAGCTTGAGGGATTAACAGAAATAAATATAGCTGAAACGGAGCTGTTAACAGAAAAGCTTTATAAATTAGAAGCTTCCGCCACATTGCAAAAAGAGAATAGAAAGACTTCTACTTATCAAGAAATGTATACAACATTTTCACCTAAATTAATCATGGTTGCTAATCTTTCAAAACGAGCTGGTTCTACTTTTATCACGTTAAATCTAGCAAAGCAATTAGCTGATATGAAGATATTATCTAGTGTATTAGAGGTTCCGTTTAATCCCTATATTTTTGACAATATTGGTTTAGACCAACATATAGCGAAGGGGAATTATCCTCCATTTTATAGTATACCGCATGCTATTTATGAAAATGAGCGTTTAGAACGAAAGAAAGAGTATATGATGGACGGTATCATGTGGATGGTTGTAGACCCACGAAAACCTTTAATTAATCAAGAAGAATGGACGCATCATCATACCATAAAATATCTCTATCAGTCTAAAAGGGCAAATATAAATATATTTGATGTGGGAGATTACTTAGAGCATCATAGTATACATCCTTTAATAGATGAAACAGATCTTATTCTTATAGTTGTCGATCCAATGCCAAGGGAAATGATGCATCATTATCATCAATTAACTAGATTAATAGAAATGAAAAAAAATGGAGTTCCGATTGAATTTGTTATCAATTATTGGACAAAGGGTATAAATGAAAGGGAACTAAAACAAGTACTACAGGAAAAGCCTATTACACGTATTCCTGCTTTGGATTTAAC
>JAENYW010000006.1 GCA_016841555.1 Tepidibacillus decaturensis | reverse complement strand
TGAAAAGTCATGGTATGATTGGTTTTATGGCCGCACTTGAAAAATTCGACTATAAAAGAGGTCTACAATTTGAAACATATGCTTCTCTTCGAATTAGGGGAGCTATTCTCGATGGTTTAAGAAAGAATGATTGGGTTCCCCGCTCTGTACGTGACAAGGCTAAAAAAATTGAAAAGGCTTATTATGAGCTTGAACAACACCAATTACGTTCTGTTACAGATCAGGAAGTAATGAGCTATTTAAATATGGATGAAAAAGAGTTTTATCAAAGCATAAAGGAAACCTCCTTTATGAATTGTATTTCCTTAGATGAACCTATCGATCAAGAGCAAGAGAAAACCCGAAGCACGTTATTGTTCGATAATAAAGAGATAATCGATGATAAAATAGATCAACAATTTTTAAAGGAAACTTTAGCAACAGCAATTAATCGATTACCTGAAAAAGAGAAAATTGTTATCTCTTTATATTATTATGAAGACCTTAATCTAACGGAAATATCTGAGGTGATGGGGCTTTCTACATCAAGAATTTCTCAGTTACATACAAAGGCAATATACAGACTTAGGGGGTCACTTGGTAGACAAAAGAAAAACCTTTTTTAATTCTATTCTTTAGGAGGATTCCTATGGTAAAGCAATTAACAATTGAAGAAATATCTGAATTCATTGATTTTTCTTTGGAAAGATCTGGACTTAGCGCTTCAATAAAAGTTATAATGGCAACACCTATCGACGGAAGCCTATCTGTGGATTTAATGAAGCAGATAATGAATAAAAATCAAATCGTTTATGGTATAGATGAGCAATTATTAGCAAGAATTTGTGCAAAACCAATGGATTTTAATGGTCAAACAGTAGAGATCGCTAAAGGGAAAGTACCTACAACTGGAGAAAATGGCTTCATAGAATGGGGAATAATTGAAACGAAAAAAAAGCATCCAGAAATTTTGGATGATGGTAGGGTTGATTTTTATTCTATTAGTCAAATAGTCAATGTCAAAAAAGGTCAATTAATTGCGAAGAAAATTCCAAGTACAGAGGGATTACCAGGGAAAAGTGTTTCTGGTATAGAGTTACCAGCAAAAAAAGGGAAAGATGTTTACTTAAAGGCTGGGAAAAATGTTATTCTAAATGAAATTAAAGATAATATATATGCTGCAATTGATGGTCAAGTGGTAATAACAGATAAGGGGAAAATCAATGTCTTTCCAGTGTACGAGGTTAATGGTGATGTGGATTTTAGCATTGGAAATATTGATTTTGTTGGCAATGTAGTGATACGTGGCAATGTTCCTGATGGATTTAAAATTCATGCCGAAGGGGATATTACGGTATATGGAAATGTAGAAGGAGCGGAACTGATTGCAAAAGGAAGCATTACCATACATCAAGGACTTGCTGGACATCATAAATCCTTCGTTAAAGCAGATTTTAATGTAAAGGCATCCTATATATTAGATGGAGACGTATATGCAGGAGAAATAGTAGAGGTATCCCAAAGTATTATGCATAGTCAGGTTAGAGCAGGTAAAATGGTTATATGTAAAGGATTAAAAGGACTTATCGTAGGAGGAAAGATACAAGCAGGAGAAAAAGTAACTGCAACAACGATAGGTAATCAAATGGCTACAGCGACCCATATAGAGGTTGGCATCAATCCTTCTATAAGAGAAGAAATGCAACAGATAAAAAAAGAGAAGGCAGAGGTATTAGAATCGCTTGATAAAGTTCAAAAGGGCTTAAACATCCTCGAACGATTAGAAAAATCCAGTATAGATTTAACGCCCGATAAGAAAATGATGAAGATTCAATTTATCAATCAACAATTGATAATGGATAAAAAGGTAAAAGAGTTAAAAATACGTGAAAAAGAAATTGAAGAAAAGCTTACATCTTTCGATAAATCATCTATTGAAGTATTTAAATTCCTTTATCCAGGTGTTAAATTAGTTATAGGAAAAGCGGTAAAGTTTTTTCAGCAGGAAAATAGCCATATGAAATTTATATTAGATGAAGGGGTAATTGTTGGTCAATCATTATAGTCTAAAGGAGGGATAGTATGAGCTTGAAATCGATCGAACTACAGCTAGCTATACCGAAGACACAGGAGCTTGGTAAGCTTCAAAATGAGATGCACCAGAGAACGATGATTAATCAAGCATTGCTTACCTCACAAATAAAACAACAGGAATTAAGAAAAAAGAAAAGAACAGAAAAAATGACACAAGCAGATCTGAAGGAACAAAATACAACGCGAACTCCAAAGGTAAAAGATGTCTACCGAGGAAACCATGTAGATATCGAATTGTAATAAGATAAAAAAAAAATTAACAGACATTTGGTGATAACAATGAGCTTGAACTGGATTCAATGGATACTGTTATTTATCGGAATTATACTAATTGTTAGTGCTCTTTTCAAACCAAAGGATTCTCCTTTTTCAGAAGAAAAAATAGAGGAGCTATTAGAGCAATTTATTGAACAAATGAATATGGAGAATGAAGAAATATTCGATAAAATGAAGAAAGCGCAAGCTAACTTTTCTCAGGAAATACATGTAAAGCTGAAAGAATTAGAAGATAAAATACATACATTTGAACAAAAGGCTGATAAGGCTGTACATCATGATGAGGCTACAAAAGCGCTTCCTGAAATAAATCAGAAATATAAACAGGTATTAAATTTGTATCAAGAAGGGGCTACTATTGATCTTATTGCAAAAAAAACGCAAATAGGGCATGGAGAAATAAAACTTATTTTAGAGCTAATGAAGAAGGGATTTCACTATGGTTAAAAGCAGAAATTTTTTAATGGGATTAGGGGCAGGATTTTTAATAATTAGTGTTATTCTGATATTTCATGATGAGAATCGTGGTATAACATACCATTGGACAATAGATGAGTTAAAGAAAATTTCCCTTGAAGAAGGGTATAAATTATATACGGAAGATGAATTGAATCAAGTGACAATAGAATATGAGCAACGATTAGCAGAATGTCAAAATCAAAAAAATATAAAGGAAAAAGAGCAAGAAATTGTTTTTGAAATCCATAAAGGAATGGATACCTATTCTGTTGCATTATATTTAGAGGGTATTGGTGTAATTCAAGAAAAAAATTTATTTATTGAACAGCTGAATGATAAAAAATTAACGAGAAAAATAAAGGCTGGTACTTTTACATATGTTCCAACGATGACGATGGATAATTTGATAGAAATGATAACGAGTGGGAAATAAAGAAAGAGAGTTGCATCTAATTGATAAGTATGATATATTAATTTTTGGTGTAAAAACACACGTTTATGAATTTAATTACGGGTGCTGGTAACAGTGGTAATTAAAGATGACATAAACGGAGGATAAAAACCAAAGGAGGTGTTGAGGTATGGCAGTTATCTCCATGAAACAGCTATTAGAAGCAGGGGTTCATTTCGGTCATCAAACTCGTCGCTGGAACCCTAAAATGGATCGCTATATCTTTACAGAAAGAAACGGAATTTATATCATTGATTTACAAAAAACAGTTAAAAAAGTGGAGGAAGCCTACAATTTTGTTAAAGATGTTGCAGCTTCCGGCAAAAGTATTATGTTTGTAGGAACAAAAAAGCAAGCGCAAGATTCTGTGAAAGAAGAGGCAGAGCGTTCAGGTAATTATTATGTTAATCAACGCTGGCTAGGTGGTACTTTAACTAATTTCTCTACTATTCAAAAGAGAATCGAACGCCTTAAAGAACTAGAAAGAATGGAAGAAGAGGGTATATTCGAAGTTCTACCTAAAAAAGAAGTGATTATCCTTAATAAAGAAAAGGATCGACTTGAAAAGTTTTTAGGTGGTATTAAAGAAATGAAAGAGCATCCAGGAGCCCTATTTGTAATAGATCCACGTAAAGAAAGAATTGCTATTGCTGAAGCACGCAAGTTAGGTATTCCTATTGTTGCAATTGTAGATACCAACTGTGACCCAGATGAAATTGATTATGTTATTCCTGGTAATGATGATGCTATTCGCGCAGTGAAGCTGCTTACAGAAAAAATAGCAGAAGCATTTATTGAAGGTAAGCAAGGAGAGCAAACAACAGCGTAAAGAAATAAGGGTGGCTTAAGGGTTTTGAGCCCTTAGCCCCTTTTTTTATTACATCTATATAAAATGACATTCGAATATACATTATTAAGGAGGAAATATATCATGCAAATTACAGCATCAATGGTAAAGGAACTTCGTGAAAAAACTGGTGCAGGAATGATGGATTGTAAAAAAGCACTTACTGAAACAGATGGGCATATGGAGAAAGCAGCTGAATACTTACGTGAAAAGGGAATTGCTTCTGCATCAAAAAAAGCAGGTCGTTTAGCAGCAGAAGGCCTAGTTGAATCATATATACATAGTAATGGGCGCATTGGTGTATTAGTAGAGATAAATTGTGAAACAGACTTCGTGGCAAAAACAGATGAATTTAAATCATTCGTTAAAGATATTGCTATGCACATAGCAGCAGCTAATCCAAGCTTTTTAACACGTGATGAAGTTCCTCAAGAGCTTGTTGAAAAAGAACGCGAGATTTTAAAGCAACAGGCATTAAATGAAGGAAAACCTGAAAAAATCGTCGAAAAAATGGTTGAAGGACGTATAGACAAATATTACAAAGAAATTTGCTTATTAGAACAGCCATTTGTAAAAGATTCAGATAAAACAATTGAACAATTAGTGAAAGAACAAATAGCAAAAATTGGAGAAAACATTAACATTCGTCGCTATGTTAGATATGAGTTAGGTGAAGGTCTTGAGAAAAAAGTAGATAACTTTGTAGAAGAAGTTATGGCTCAAGTTAAAAAATAATTTTTATTCACTATGAATGCCAGCTTGTAAAGAAAGCCCAAGATCAAGGCGCAACGACAACTAGGGATTGCAGCGTATAAACAAATACGTAAGAGTCCTAGATGGAGTAGCAACGCAGAAATTGGGCTTTATCTACAAGCTGAGGAACACCTATGTGTTCCTATTTCTTTAATCATTGAAAACATTTCATTATTAAAAATAAGCAGGAAATGGATAGTTTATGTAGAAATCAGAATGGAGGCCTATATAATGATTCATCCACAATACAAGCGAGTTGTTCTTAAAATAAGTGGTGAGGCTTTAGCTGGCCAACAAGGGTATGGGATAGATCCAAAATTTATATCCTCGATAGCTGATCAGATTAAGGATGTTGTCGCATTAGGCGTACAAGTGGCTATTATTGTTGGTGGAGGAAATATTTGGAGAGGTGTAGCAGGGAGTGCACAAGGAATGGATCGAGCAACTGCTGATTATATGGGTATGTTAGCTACTGTAATGAATGGGTTAGCACTACAGGATGCATTAGAACATATTTCCGTTCCTACTCGAGTACAAAGCTCTATTGAAATGAGACAAATTGCGGAGCCTTACATACGAAGAAGAGCGATTCGTCATCTAGAAAAAAATCGAGTTGTTATTTTTGCTGGTGGAACGGGTAATCCATATTTTTCTACAGATACAACAGCCGCCTTAAGAGCAGCAGAAATCGAAGCAGATGTTATTTTAATGGCAAAAAATAATGTGGATGGTGTCTATTCGGCTGATCCAAGCAAAATAAAAGATGCTGTTAAGTATGAATCACTAACTTATTTAGAAGTTCTTAAAAATGGGTTAGGCGTTATGGACTCCACTGCCTCTTCATTGAGTATGGATAATAATATCCCAATGATTGTATTTAATATTTCTAAAGAAGGAAATATTAAGAGGGTAGTATTAGGTGAAAAAATTGGAACCATGATCGGAGGGGATTGAACAATGACACAAGCTGTTAAGAATGATGCGAAGGATAGAATGGAAAAAGCAATACATACGTTACAAAAAGAATTAGTAACGATTAGAGCTGGAAGAGCAAATCCTTCCATGTTAGACAAAATACAAGTTGAATATTATGGTGCACTGACACCATTAAATCAATTAGCTAATATTTCAACACCTGATCCTAAAACCTTAATCATTCAACCTTGGGATAAAAGCGCTTTAGGTGAGGTTGAAAAAGCGATTTTGAAATCGGATTTAGGAATTACGCCAACAAACGATGGAAATATTATACGTATCACAATACCTGCTTTAACTGAAGAACGCAGAAAAGAGCTGGTTAAACTAGTAAGAAAATCAGGCGAAGAAACGAAGGTTGCTATACGTAATGTTCGTCGAGATGCTAATGACCAAATGAAAAAACTTGAAAAAGCTGGGGATATCTCTGAAGACGATGCACGCAGAGTACAGGATGATATTCAAAAACTAACTGATACATCTATTGATAGTGTGGATCAATTGATAAACGCAAAAGAAAAAGAAATGATGGAAATTTAAACCTGTAATTGTCCCCCCTTTTTTTATCGTTAGGGGGGTTCATTATACGGAAGTGAACTGGAGATGGAGGTTCAAATAATGCTCAAGGGACTTTTTCGAAAGAATCAAGAGAAGAAAGAAAGTCAATTTGATTTCAAAGACATTGATCCGATGAATGTTCCAAAGCATGTGGCTATCATCATGGATGGCAATGGTCGATGGGCACAAAAAAAAGGATTGCCTCGTGTTGCCGGGCATAGAGCTGGAGTAAAAACGATAAAAAATATTGCTCGTGCTGCAAATCAATTAAATATTCAAGTATTAACACTATATGCATTTTCAACAGAGAATTGGAAAAGACCAGAAAATGAAGTGAAGTTTTTGATGGAATTACCACAAGAGTTTCTTATCAAAGAGATGGATGAATTAATGGAACAAAATATCCAAGTAAGGGTGATGGGTTTTGTTGTTGAATTGCCAGAGCATACGCTTAAAGCGGTTAAAGAGGCAGAAGAATTAACAAAAAACAATACTGGCTTAATCCTTAATATTGCCATGAATTATGGTAGCCGTAATGAATTATTACATGCTACTAATCAGATGATACAGGATATTCTTGATGGTAAGCTATCTCAAGAAGCGATTGATGAAAAAAAAATAAGCAGTTATTTATTAACAAGTGATTTTCCTGATCCTGAACTATTAATTCGAACAAGTGGTGAACAAAGAATTAGCAATTTTCTTCTCTGGCAATTAGCTTATTCTGAACTATGGTTTACCCAAGTTTATTGGCCGGATTTTAGTCAAACATTATTTTTAAAAGCTATTTATGATTACCAGCAGAGAACTCGTCGGTTTGGAGGATTATAAAGGAGGATATTCATGAAACAACGGATTATCACAGGCTTGGTTGGAGGAATAGGCTTTCTTTTTGTTGTCTATCTTGGCAAAATTCCATATGCTATTCTTATAGAGCTATTAGCTGTTTTTGGTTATTACGAATTTCTCAAGATGAATAATACGAAGCTATATGCTGCTGAGTCTATTCTTGGTTTACTTACTGTGATTTCTATAATACTTAATAAAGCACTAGCTATAGTACTTCAGGTGGATGATTTTACTTTTACAATTTTATTAACTTCCGTTATTTTTTATCTTATCCTTATTGTTTTGAAAAAGAACAGAATTACCTTTGATCAAATTGGATATTTTATCGTAGGAATCATCTATATTGCTTTTGGTTTTTCTTATATGCTAGAAACAAGATTTTTAGAGCATGGCTTAGCTTTCACGTTGCTAATATTAGCTGCTACTTGGGCTTCCGATTCTGGCGCCTATTTTACTGGTAAATATTTTGGGAAAAATAAGCTTTGGCCAGAAATCAGTCCAAATAAAACCATTGAAGGCTCTATCGGTGGAGTTATATTTGCGATTATCATAGCTCTTATTATGAACTACTTCTTTAATTACTTTGATGACCAGCTTTATTTGATAGGTTTAGGACTTTTGATTTCAATTGTTGGACAAATTGGTGACTTAGTTGAATCAGCATTAAAACGAACAAAGCAAGTAAAGGATTCTGGAACGCTTCTTCCAGGACATGGAGGCGTATTAGATCGATTTGATAGTCTGTTATTTGTTTTCCCTATTTTATATTTATTGCCTATTTTATAATATTTATGAGGTGAGCAATGGTGAAACGAATCGCGATACTTGGTTCTACGGGCTCTATTGGAACACAGACTCTAGAAGTTGTAGAATCTCATCCAGAACAATTTCAAGTAGTGGCTCTAACTGCAGGTAATAGCATCTCTTTATTAAAAAAACAAATAGATAAGTATCATCCGAAAATTGTATCCGTCAAGACAAAGGAATTAGCAGAAACACTACAACGTGATCTAGTTGGTAAGGTAAAGGTAGTCTATGGAGAAGAAGGGTTAGTGGAAGCGGCTGTCTATTCCGATGCTAATTTTGTCGTCACTGCTGTTGTAGGTAGTATAGGATTAAAGCCAACGATACAAGCTATAGAAGCGGGAAAACAGATTGGTTTAGCAAATAAAGAGACCTTGGTAACTGCTGGTCATATCGTGATGGATTTAGCAAGGAAACGAAATCTTCCGATTTTACCAATTGATAGTGAGCATTCAGCAATATTTCAAAGCTTGAATGGAGAAAAGCTTGAACAAGTAAGAAGAATTATTTTAACTGCTTCAGGAGGCTCTTTTCGGAACAAGACGAGAGAGCAATTAAAGGATGTTACAGTCGAGGATGCATTAAAGCATCCAAATTGGTCAATGGGTGCAAAGATAACGATTGATTCGGCAACGATGATGAATAAGGGATTAGAGGTTATTGAAGCACATTGGCTGTTTGATATGCCCTTTGAAAAAATTGATGTCATGATTCATCCAGAGAGTATCATACATTCTATGGTAGAGTATAAAGATTCAGCTGTTATTGCTCAGCTTGGAACGCCAGATATGAAAGTGCCGATTCAATATGCATTATCTTATCCGAATCGTGTAGAATTAAATAGTGAACCTGTTGATTTAACTAAAATTGGATCGTTGCATTTTTCAAATCCTGACTTTGATAGGTTTCCTAGCTTAAAAATAGCTTACCAATGTGGAAAAAAAGGAGGGACCATGCCTACTATTCTAAATGCGGCAAATGAAGTAGTTGTAGCAGCATTTTTACAGGGAAGGGTTCCATTTATTGAAATAGAGAGTTTAATCCAGCATGTACTAGATCATCACGACGCCATACAACAGCCTTCACTCGAAGAAATTTTAGAAGCAGATGTTTGGGCAAGAAGAGAAATGATGAATCAATTAAAAAGTAAAGGATGGTGATTGCTTTGAATATATTCAATATTTTACAGATTATTCTCGTGTTTGGGGCCCTCATGTTTATACATGAGCTAGGGCATTTTCTTTTTGCAAAAAAAGCAGGTATCTTTGTTAGAGAATTTTCACTTGGGATAGGTCCTAAGCTATTTTCCTTTAAAAAAGGAGAAACAAAATATTCGTTAAGAATTCTTCCCTTTGCTGCTTTTGTTCGAATGGCAGGAGAAGATCCAGAAATTATTGAAATAAAAACTGGACAGACAATTGGTGTAGAACGAGACAGGAAAGGTGTCATTACCGATATATATACAGATAAGGATGTAAAGCGTCAATTAGAAAGGCTGAAAATAGAAGAGATTGATTTGGAACACAAGCTATTTATTAGTGGTGTTGATATTGAAGAACAACAAGTGAGCTATCCTGTAGCAAGGAATGCTGTTATTCATGAGGAGAAAAATGAGTTTCAGATTGCACCTTGGGATAGACAATTTGGTTCTAAATCGATAAAGGATCGTTTTGCAGCAATTTTTGCTGGCCCCTTATTTAATATATTATTTACAATCATTTTATTTTTTATTGTTGCTTTGATGGTAGGCATTCCTACAACTGAGATCGAAATTGCTGGCGTGAATACTGGCTCTCCAGCTGAAACAGCTGGTCTTCATAAGGGTGATGTTATTGTAGCAATTGATAATCAGGCGATTGAGTCTGACAATCAATTAATTAATATGATTTCAAATGCTTCGGGTAAAGAACTTAGTATGCTTGTTGATAGAAGTGGAGAAACAGTAAATGTAAAAGTTACGCCAAAAAGTGATGAATCTGGTGAAGGGAAAATTGGCGTTGCTTTGACGAGAAAAATGGAAGATGCGACTGTGATAGAAGCCTCTAAAGCAAGTATAACAAATACAGTAAAAATGACGGTAATGATTATTGATGGTTTTGGCAAGCTTTTTTCAGGACATTTAAGCATGAATGATGTAGCAGGTCCTGTTGGTATATTGAAGGTAACAAGTGACGCAGCAAAACAAGGGGTTCCTACATTGATTAATTGGGCTGCGATATTAAGCTTATATTTAGGTATTTTTAATTTACTTCCTATTCCTGCTTTAGATGGAAGCCGATTGGTTTTTATTTCCATAGAGGCATTCAGAGGAAAACCGATAGATCCAAGAAAGGAAAGCATGGTTCATTTCATCGGATTTGCATTTTTAATGCTACTGATGCTCGTAGTGTCTGTAAACGATTTTTCAAAAATATTTCACTAATATTGGGGATGTGCTAACATGGTAAGACGAGAGGAGACTAGACCAGTTCTTGTCGGGAATGTACAAATAGGAGGACAAGAGGATGTGGTCATTCAATCGATGGCAACAACGGATACAAGAGACGTAGATGCGACGGTCAACCAAATAGAAGGATTGGCTGAAGTAGGTTGTCAAATTGTTCGTTTAGCTGTAATTAATGAAGAAGCGGCATACGCGATTAAAGATATAAAGAAACGCTCGGCCCTTCCTTTAGTTGCAGATATTCACTTTGACTATAAATTAGCGCTTATTGCTTTAGAGAGTGGAATTGATAAGATACGAATTAATCCTGGGAATATTGGTTCAATGGAAAAGGTACAAAAGGTAGTTGAGGCATGTAAAGCAAGAAATGTTCCTATTCGTATTGGGGTAAACTCTGGCTCTATTGAAAAGGAGATATTAGAAAAATACGGTCATCCAACAGCAGAGGGGTTAGTGGAGTCCGCTTTAAAGCATGTGGAGATATTGGAACATCTTGATTTTCATAATATTGTTGTCTCATTAAAAGCATCCAATGTTCCAATGATGATAAAAGCCTATCATATGATGGCAGAGAAACGAAATTACCCTCTTCACGTTGGTGTAACGGAAGCTGGAACAATTTTTGCAGGAAGTATCAAATCCGCAGTTGGAATTGGTTCCGTTCTAGCAAGTGGTATTGGAGATACAATGAGGGTATCTTTAACAGGTGATCCAACAGAAGAAATAAAAACGGCCAAGGAAATATTGAAAAGCTTAGCAATAAGAACGAATGAACCAGAAATTATCTCTTGTCCTTCCTGCGGAAGAGCGCAAATTGATCAAATTGGCTTAGCCAATAAGGTTGAAAAGGCTTTACAGAAGATTGATCAGCCGATTAAGGTAGCTGTTATGGGCTGTGCGGTAAATGGGCCAGGTGAAGCGAGAGAAGCAGATATAGGTGTTGCAGGTGGAAATGGCGAAGGACTTATTTTTAAGCATGGTAAAGTAGTAAGAAAAATTAAAGAAGATGAGCTATATGAAGAGCTAATGAAGGAAATCGAAGAAATAACTGGTAAGAAAATCGAGTTCTAATTGCTTCATTTACTATATCGTTCTATGATGATGACCATATATAGTATGTGGGATATTATGTAGTTATTGATTAAATGGAAGTAGGAAATGAAATGAAAAAAACTGTATTAATAACAGGAGGAAACAAAGGGATTGGTTTAGAACTAGCAAGGGAGTTTCTGCGCTTAGATTATAACATAATAGTTCTAGCGAGAGACTTTCATAATTTTGAGTTTAAGAATCACCCATCTATAACAACCATATCATTTGATTTAACTAACATAGGTGAAATAGCTAAGTTGGTATCATCATTGGGGACAATTGATATTTTGATAAATAATGCAGGTGTCATGTATTCTTTACCATATAACAACTATCCAGATGACAAAATCGAATCTATGTTAAAACTCAATATCGAAGCGCCTGTTAAATTAATTGAGGAAGTTTCAAAAAAAATGATCGAAAAAGGCAATGGAAGAATTGTAAATAATGCATCTATTGCAGGGCAAATAGGACATCCAGATATTTGGTACGGTATTACGAAAGCTGGTTTGATCAATGCTACAAAAAGCTTTTCAAAAATTTTTGGTGATAAAATTGTTATTAACGCAGTTGCACCAAGTCCTGTAGAAACAGAGATGCTAGACGTTATACCAAAAGAAAGACGAGAGGCTTTTTTAAAAACAGTGATTTCTAAACGATTTGCAAAACCAGAAGAAGTGGCAAAAACAATAGTATGGTTAGCAACTGAATCACCAGAGTACATTAACGGAACCTGCATTGACATTAATAATGGCTCTTTCCCAAGATGAGTTCCAGATATTTTATAAAGTAATTAGTAGATAATACAATAAACACATAGCTAGCTTTTTATGGTACAATCATTCATGATTGTACTTTTTTTATCTTCTAAGTCTCTTATTGAAATAGAGTTGTACTTTCCATAAGAAGCGACTTTTGGGAGTCGATTTCTTACCATCGATTTATTCAAAAGAAATTGACGGACAACGGAGCTAGTTGGAAAGTACAACTCTTAATCTATTCGTAAAAAGGTGATTATAAATGACAGAACAGATAAAACAAATGGAACGTTTTGAAGAGTTGATGAAGCACGCTAAGGTTCCTGCCGAGTGGTTGGAAGTATACTTTAATGGTGCATATATTGAAAAGGTTCAAGTAATTCAAAAGAAGAAGGAATGGAATATTTATCTATCCTTTCCAGTTTTGATTCCAAGTGAAATACTTGAGCAAATGATAGATTTAGTTAAGATTAGCTTGGAGCATATTGCAACTATTCACATCTACATGCGTTTTCCTGCTATATCCTACATCGATGTGATAGAAGCCTATTGGAAGCTAATCATTAAGCCATTACAGTCTACTCCTGGGGTGTATAATTTATTGAATCAAGCAAAACAGTATGTCATTGATTATCAATTATCCATAGAGCTTCCTAATACGACCACGTTAGAGATACTAAAACGAAAGCAGATCGACCAAAAAATAAATCTATTTCTTGAGCATTGGATAGAGGAAAAGATCACACTAACCTTTTCTGTACAAGAACAAAATGAAACAATTGAAAAATTTATTGAATCTAGAGAGCAAGAGGACCTGCAATATGCAATAGAAGCAATGGATAACATGGTAGAAGCAGATAAAGAAATTGAACCTACAATAGCATCTAAAAGCAATGTGAAGGCAGGGAAAATGATTAGAGAGGATGCTAGACCCATCCAACAAATCGTTGAAGAAGATAATAACGTCGTTATACAAGGTAGCGTTTTTACCTTTGAAATTAGAGAGCTTAAAAGCGGGCGATATCTTCTTATGTTAAACATGACTGATTTTACAGATTCCATTCAAGTAAAAGTATTCATTAGAGATGCCAAAAAAGAGCTTCCTATGCTACAAACTATCCAAAAGGGAGATTGGTTAAAGGTTAAAGGAACCGTACAATATGACACCTTTTCAAAGGAATTAGTCATGATGGCATTTGATATAAATTCTATAAAGGTAAAGGAAAGGGAAGACCTTGCAGAAGAGAAGCGAGTAGAACTCCATGCACATACCACAATGAGCGCAATGGATGGGATTGTATCCGTTAAAGAGCTAGTGAAGCAAGCTAGTAAGTGGGGACACAAAGCAATTGCAATTACAGACCACGGTGTTGTCCAGTCATTTCCTGATGCATATGAAGCAGGAGAAAAATATGGAGTGAAAATTGTATATGGTGTAGAAGCAAATGTGGTAGATGATGGAGTACCGATTGTTCATTATCAACAGCAAAGAGACTTGAACAATGACACATACGTTATTTTTGATACGGAAACAACAGGATTATCTGCCGTTTACAATACGATCATTGAAATAGGAGCAGTAAAAATAAAAAATGGAGAAATTATTGATCGATTTGAAACCTTTGTCGATCCAAAGGAGCATATTTCAGATAAAATAACAGAAATCACAGGAATAACAGATGACATGGTTCAAGGGGCACCGCTACTAGAGGAAGCATTACCACGTTTTAAAGCATTTATTGGGAATAGTATTTTAGTAGCGCATAATGCTAGATTTGATATGGCCTTCTTAAATATAGGATTAAAGAAGATTGGGCTAGAGGAAAGTATCAATCCTGTTATTGATACTGTAGAGTTAGCTAGGTTCTTATATCCAAAAATGAAAAATCACAAATTAAATACCCTATGTAAAGCGTTTAATATTAAGCTAGTAAATCACCATCGAGCATTGGATGATGCCGAAGCAACAGGCCATCTTACATGGAAGATGGTAACCGATTTACAGGAGAAGGGTATTACTGATTTAATAGATATTAACCAGAATATTGAACAAGGCGATTATCAACGATTACGTCCCTTTCATCTAACCATTTTAGTAAAAAATGAAATAGGTCTGAAGAATTTATATCAATTGATTTCAAAATCTCATATTGAATATTTTTATCGTAATCCTCGCATTCCAAGAAGTTTACTAGTGAAGCATCGTGAAGGTCTATTGTTTGGAACTGCTTGTAATCAAGGGGAATTATTCGATGCTGTTTTATCAAAAACGCCTGAGCAGATAGAAGAAATTGTTAAATTTTATGATTATTTAGAAATACAACCACTTGCTCATTATGGGAATCTAATCAAAAGAGAGATTGTTCAGCATGAAGAGGATATTAAAGCGATTCACCGAAAAATTATTGATCTAGGTAAAAAATTGAAGATACCAGTCGTTGCAACAGGAGATGTTCATCATCTTCATCCAAAGGACGAAATTTATCGTAAAATTCTTGTATATAATCAAATTAGTGGATTTAGATATCATCGTCATGAAGAACTTTTTTCGGTCCATTTCCGTACAACAAATGAGATGCTTGAGGAATTTTCTTATTTAGGTGAAGATATCGCTAGAAAAATTGTGATAGAAAATCCAAAAGAAGTGATAGAAAAAGTAGAAATATTAAAGCCTTTTCCTGATGATTTATTTACTCCTGTTATTGAGGGAGCAGATGAGGAAATTCGCAATATGAGCTATCAGACAGCTAAGAAAATATATGGCGAACCTCTCCCTGAACTTGTTGAAAAACGACTTGAAAAAGAGTTAAACAGTATCATTAATCACGGTTTCTCTGTTATCTATTTAATATCCCATAAGCTGGTAAATAAATCATTAGAGGATGGTTATCTTGTTGGATCAAGAGGATCTGTTGGCTCATCCTTCGTAGCGACAATGACGAAGATTACAGAAGTGAATCCACTGCCGCCACACTATGTATGTCCAAGCTGTAAAAACAATGAATTTATAACGGATGGATCTATTGGCTCTGGATTTGATCTTCCTGATAAATCATGTCCTTTATGCGGAACTAGCATGCGTAAGGATGGCCATGACATTCCTTTTGAAACCTTTATGGGATTTAAGGGGGATAAGGTTCCAGATATTGATTTGAATTTTTCTGGGGAATATCAGCCTAGAGTACATAAATATACGGAGGAGCTATTTGGATCTGACTATGTATTTCGAGCTGGTACCATTTCAACAGTAGCAGATAAAACAGCCTATGGCTTTGTAAAGAAATATACGGAAGAAAACGAAATAACAATAAGGAATGCGGAGGTTAGTCGTTTAGCTCAAGGATGTACAGGAATCAAGAGAACGACAGGGCAACATCCAGGTGGTTTGATGGTTATTCCTCAGTATAAGGACGTATATGATTTTACGCCAGTTCAAAGACCAGCTGATGATCAATCCTCAACTACAACCACTACACACTTTGACTATCATGCAATTAGTGGACGCTTATTAAAGCTAGATATTTTAGGTCATGATGATCCAACAGCGATTCGTATGCTTCAGGATTTAACAGGTATAGATCCTATAACAATACCAACGGATGACCCACAGGTATATGAGCTATTTAGAAGTACAGAACCTTTAGGAGTAAAGGAAGAACAGATTGGAACCAGCTTAGGGGTTTTAGGAATTCCTGAATTTGGTACTCGATTTGTTCGACAAATGCTTGAGAATACAAAGCCAAATACCTTTGCAGAGCTAGTGAGAATATCCGGATTATCTCATGGTGAAAATGTTTGGCTGAATAATGCACAGGAAATAATCAAAGAAGGAACAGCAGTTCTGTCAGAGGTAATATCTACACGGGATGATATTATGGTATATTTGATTCAGAAGGGCTTAGAGCCATCCTTGGCCTTTAAGATTATGGAAAAAGTTAGAAAAGGAAAGGGCTTGGAGCCAGAGCATATAGAAGAAATGAAAAAACATCAGGTACCTCAATGGTATATTGATTCCTGTTTAAAAATAAAATATATGTTTCCAAAGGCTCATGCGGTGGCATATGTGCTTATGGCAGTTAGAATTGCTTATTATAAGGTGTACTATCCCATTCACTATTATGCTACTTATTTTTCCGTTCGAGCAGATGAATTTGATGTGAAGGCAATGATGGCAGGCTCTACAGTAATCAGTAGGAAAATAAATGAAATTAATGAGAAAGGAAATACAGCCTCTCCAAAGGAAAAAGGGCTACTAACAGTATTAGAAATTGCTTTGGAAATGGTAGAGAGAGGTTTTCATTTTAAAAATGTTGATTTATATAAATCGGATGCAACAAAATTTATTGTTGATGAAGACCAAAGAAGTCTCATACCGCCGCTATCTGCTATTCCTGGGATTGGAGAAAATGTAGCGAAACATATCGTCAGTGCAAGGAACGAGGGAGAGTTTTTATCTGTTGAGGATTTACAAACAAGGGCAAAAGCGTCTAAGGCTGTCATTGAGTTATTGATTGATCATAGCTGCTTAAAGGGCTTACCTGAAACAAATCAGCTTTCTCTTTTTTAATATTATTTCAATTTTTTTTAATGAAAGCCAATTTACCATTTGATAGAGGTTCATGTGTTATGATATAATCTTTTTGGTAATACTGTGTATAGAACGATTGTAAAAGAGTGGGGCATCCCCACTCTTTAGATTTATACATAATAGATAAAGATGTTTTAGGGAGGTAAACGGATGAGCCAACAAATTAAGCAATTAGTAGAAGGAATGGTATTACCTATTTTAGAAAAACAGCAGCTAGAACTGGTTGATATAGAGTATAAAAAGGAAGGTAGCAACTGGTTTTTACGAGTTTTTATTGATAAAGATGTGGATGGCGGTGTCGATATCGAAGATTGTGGAAGGGTTAGTGAAGCATTAAGTGAAGAATTAGACAATGTAGACCCAATTCCCAATGCATATTTTTTAGAAGTATCCTCACCTGGTGCAGAAAGACCCCTTAAAACAGAAAAAGACGTAATAAAAGCGATTGGAAAACATGTACATATAAAAACATATGAGCCAATTGATAATGTAAAGGTATTTGAGGGGACGTTGGTTCGTTTTGATCAGCATATCTTAACGGTTACAGATAATAAGAAAAGCTATGATATTCCATATGATAAAGTAGCTAATGCTAGATTAGCTGTGGTTTTTTAATTAGAAAGGAGGAGAAATTGTGAATACAGAATTTATTGAAGCATTGACACAACTTGAAAAGGATAAAGGTATTAATAAAGATATATTAATTGAAGCAATTGAAGCGGCCTTAATATCTGGTTATAAGAAAAATTTTCATTCCGCACAAAACGTTAGAGTTGATGTAGACCGAAATATAGGAATAGTTAAGGTATTGGCGAGAAAAACGGTTGTCGAGGAAGTAATGGACCCTCGATTAGAGATCTCACTTGAAGCAGCTCATCTGATGAATCCTAACTATCAAGTGGATGATATCATTGAAATGGAGGTTACTCCAAAGGATTTCGGTAGAATAGCCGCTCAAACTGCGAAACAAGTTGTTACGCAGAGAATTCGTGAAGCAGAACGAGGAATTATTTTTGATGCATATATAGATAGAGAAGAAGATATTGTAACAGGACTTGTTCAAAGAAATGATCAAAGATATATTTACATTGATTTAGGGAAAACAGAAGCATTATTACCAATTAATGAATTGATGCCAACGGATAAATTTAGACATGGCGATAGAATAAAAGTCTTTATAACAAAAGTAGAGAAAACAACAAAGGGACCACAAATTTTTGTTTCCAGAACACATCCAGGGCTATTAAAAAGACTTTTTGAGTTGGAAGTGCCAGAGATATATGATGGAGTTGTTGAGATTAAATCTGTTGCAAGAGAAGCTGGCTACCGTTCAAAAATTGCAGTATATTCTCAACGTGATGAAGTAGATCCAGTAGGTGCTTGTGTAGGACCAAAAGGGGTTAGAGTACAAACCATTGTTGATGAGTTAAGAGGGGAAAAAATCGACATTGTTAAATGGTCTGAAGATTCTAAAACGTATATTTCTAATGCGTTAAGTCCTTCTAAAGTTATATCCGTTGATATTCTTGAAGAAGGAAAAATGGCAAGGGTTATTGTTCCAGATTATCAATTGTCGTTAGCAATTGGTAAAGAAGGTCAAAATGCAAGATTGGCTGCTAAGCTAACAGGATGGAAAATTGATATTAAAAGTGAATCACAAGTAAGTGAAAAATAATCTTTTGATAGGGTGGTTATGATGAAGTCAAAAAAAATACCTATGCGCAAATGCGTTGCTTGTCAAGAGATGAAACCAAAAAAGGAACTTCTTCGTGTGGTCAGAACACCAGAAAAGGAGATAGAAATCGACCAAAAAGGAAAGAAATCAGGTAGAGGTGCTTATATTTGTGTAGACTTAGCGTGCTTGGAATTAGCAAAAAAAAGAAAATCTCTAGAAAGAGCATTGGAAGTAGCTATTAGTGAAGAAATGTATGGACAACTAAAATTGGAGATTGAAAAGCTTTATGGACAATAAGGATAGGATATTATCTCTTTTAGGTCTTGCTGCAAGAGCAAGAAAAATTGTTTCTGGCGAAGAATTTGTGATAAAAGGAATTCAATCTAATCATCTTTATTTCATTCTTATAACGAATGATGCAGCTGAGAATATAAGAAAAAAAGTTATTGATAAATGCAATTATTACAATATCCCATATAAAGTAGCTTTCAATAGAGATGAATTAGGTCATGCTATTGGAAAATTTTCGCGTGTTGTTGTTGGTGTTAAAGATCAAGGGTTTGCGAAGGGACTAAAACAATTATTTGAGTAGAAATTCGGGGGTGAAGGAATGGGTAAATTAAGAGTACATGAGTTTGCCAAACAGCATGATATTCCAAGCAAAGATATGATTAATTTGTTAAAAAAATTAAATATTCCTTGCAATAATCATATGAGTGTAATTGATGAAGCATCGATCAAGAAAGTGGAAGAGCATTTTCATAAGTTGAAGCATGGAGAAATAGAAAAAAGTAAAGATTCAAAGCAAAAAGAACAAGCAAATAAAGAGACGAAGCAAAACAGAAATACAAAAGCTGACAAGCAGAAAGAGGGAAAAGTGCAACCTATTCAGAATAAACAACAAGATAAAGAAGAAACCTCCTCCCATAAGGAAGCTATTGCCAATACAAAAAAGAAAACCAAACCAAATGGTAAACGTTTTGATGATAATAAATTTAGTAATCAGCGGGATAGCAACGCTAATACAAAAGGAAGTAATAAGACAAAAGAAAAGCAACAAAAAAACGATAACAAGGAACCACAAAAAAAACAAGAAGCTCCCAAAAAAGTAATCTATACTGGTTCATTAACTGTTGGGGGATTAGCAAAACAGCTAGGTAAAGAAACTTCAGAAGTAATTAAAAAATTAATGTTTGTAGGAATCATGGCAACTATTAACCAAGAAATCGAATTAGAAGTCATCCAATTAATTGCTGAAGAATATGGCGTGGAAGTAGAAGAAAAAATAGAAATTGATGAAGATCAATTTGAGTTGTTTGTGGATAAGGATAAAGAAGAGGACCTTCAAGAACGTCCTCCTACGGTTACAATAATGGGTCATGTTGACCATGGAAAGACAACGCTATTGGATGCTATAAGAGATTCTAAGGTTACTGCTGGGGAAGCTGGTGGAATTACGCAGCATATTGGTGCATATCAAATAGTGACAAACAATAAAAAAATCACTTTCTTAGATACACCAGGTCATGCCGCTTTTACTAGTATGAGAGCAAGAGGTGCAAAAGTAACAGATATTGTTATATTGGTAGTTGCAGCAGATGATGGTGTGATGCCACAAACAATTGAGGCAATTAATCATTCAAAAGCGGCAGAAGTACCGATTATTGTTGCTGTGAATAAAATAGATAAACCAGATGCAAATCCTGATCGAGTAAAACAGGAATTAACAGAGCATGGATTAGTACCAGAAGAATGGGGCGGAGAGACTATTTTTGTTCCTGTGTCTGCCTTAAAACATGAAGGACTAGATGATTTATTAGAAATGGTTCTTTTGGTTGCTGAAGTTCAAGAACTAAAAGCGAATCCAGATCGTTTAGCAAAGGGGACGATTATTGAATCGCAATTAGATAAAGGCCGTGGTGCTGTTGCAACTGTTTTAGTGCAAAATGGTACATTGCGTGTTGGAGATCCTATCGTTGCAGGTAATACGTATGGAAAAGTTCGAGCCATGCTAAATGATCGAGGAAAAAGAATCAAGGAAGCTGGTCCTTCCACACCTGTTGAAATTACAGGTTTGAGTGAAGTTCCACAAGCAGGAGATCCATTTATTATTTATGGAGAAGAACGAAAAGCTAGAATGATTGGTGAAAAACGAGCAATAAAAACAAGAGAAAATCAATTAAATCAAACTGCAAGGGTTACATTAGATGAATTGTATAAACAGATACAAGAAGGGGAAATAAAAGAATTAAATGTCATCATTAAAGGTGATGTCCAAGGATCTGTTGAGGCGTTACAAGGCTCATTGGAAAAAATAGACATTCAAGGTGTGCGAGTTAAAATTATTCACAAGGGCGTCGGTGCAATTACAGAAACAGATGTTACATTAGCATCTGCCTCTAATGCAATCGTTATTGGCTTTAATGTGCGACCAGAACCACAGGCACGATCCTCTGCAGAAAGAGAAAAGGTAGATATTCGTCTACATCGCATTATCTATAATGTCATTGATGAAATCGAAGCAGCGCTTCAAGGAATGTTGGATCCAGAATATACGGAGGTTGTAACTGGGAGAGCAGAAATACGCCAAATCTTTAGAGCATCTAATATTGGAATTATTGCAGGCAGCTATGTCGTTGAAGGAAAAATCACGCGTAATGGATCTGCAAGGGTAATTCGAGATGGTATCGTCGTTTTCGAAGGAAGTATCGAGTCTTTAAAACGATTTAAGGACGATGTAAAAGAGGTAGCTCAAGGGTACGAATGCGGAATAACAATTGAAAAATTTAGTGACGTAAAAGAAGGAGATGTCATTGAATCCTTCGTGATGGAAGTTGTAAAAAAATGAGGTGTCTAGATGGCAAAAGTACGAGTTGGTCGAATAGGTGAACAGATAAAAAAAGAAATAAGTCAAATCATTCAATATGAATTAAAGGATCCTAGAATTGGGTTTGTGACCATAACAGGCGTAGAGGTTACAGGAGATTTATCGATAGCAAAAATATATATCAGCATTATGGGAACAGAAGAAGAATTACAAAAAACGTTACTTGCTATAGAAAAAGCAAAGGGGTTTTTACGAACAGAAATTGGGAAAAGAGTTCGATTAAGACATACTCCTGAGTTGATTTTTAAAGTAGATGAGTCGATTGCTTACGGGAACAAAATTGATAAAATATTACATGATTTAGAGGGTACAGAAGAATGAATATACAGAGAAAGTTTGTAGAGGCAGTAAAATTTATTCAAGAGAATGATGACTATTTGCTTGTTTCTCATGTCCATCCCGATGGAGATACGATATCTTCTACCTTAGCTATGGCACATGTATTGAAGGCATTGGGAAAATCATTTACTATGGTGAATCAAGATTCTATACCAAGTAGATTTGATTTTCTTCCTATGGCTAAGGATATTCATTCTAGTGATGAATTAAAGAGAAGTTTTTCTAAGGTGATTACGTTAGATGCAGCGGATAAAAAAAGGATCGGTAATATAGAACATTTATTACTAAAAAATGCTGAGATTTTAAATATCGATCATCATCCTACAAATGATAACTTTGGAAAAATTAACATTGTTGTACCAACAGCTGCTGCAACTGCTGAAGTAATGTATGATCTCATTCAAGAAATGGCAATGGAAGTGAATAAAGAGTTAGCCACTTGTATATATACTGGCTTATTAACCGATACTGGTGGTTTTCGTTATTCTAATACCTCGTCCAAAGTGATGAGAATAGCAGCTGATTTATTGACTTATGATATATCTCCTGGCGAGATTGCAGAAATATCGCTAGAAACGATATCTAGAAACCATCTTACTATTTTGAAACGTGCATTTGATCATGTTGAATTAGTAGAGAATGACCGAATTGCATGGACTGTCCTGTATCATTCTGATTTGAATGATTTATCTACTACTTCAGATGATACAGAAGGAATTGTTAATTATATGCGAAATATTGAAGGTGTTGAAGTAGGCATCTTTTTTAAGGAAGTTCAATCAGAAGAATTCAAAGTAAGTCTTCGATCCAAAAAGGTAGTGGATGTTGGAGCAATTGCAAAAGGATTTGGTGGAGGTGGCCATGCTAGAGCAGCTGGATTTACCTATTATGGTAAACTGGAGATTCTCAAGGAACAAATCATAAGCAAATTACTAGATTTTAAAGGGTGGGGCTCCATTGAGTAAAAAAAATACATTAGAAGGAGTTTTACCTGTTCATAAAGCTGCTGGTATGACTTCGCATGATGTTGTAGCACGACTGAGGAAATGGCTTGGTATTAAAAAAATAGGACATGCTGGAACATTAGACCCTGAAGTGACTGGTGTCTTACCTATTTGTATTGGAAATGCAACAAGAATATCTGAATTTATCATGGAGCAGCCAAAAACCTATAGGGGGCAATTAACACTTGGTTTTTCTACCACTACTCAGGATTTTACTGGAGAAAAAACGGAAGAGAAAATAGTTGATGAAATCGCAGAAAAAAAGATTCAAACGGTTTTATCCGATTTCTTAGGAGAAATTGAACAGATTCCGCCTATGTATTCTTCTGTTAAGGTGAATGGAAAAAAATTATATGAATTGGCTAGACAAGGAAAAGAAGTTGAACGGAAACCAAGAAAAGTAACCATTTATGATCTATCCTTACTTGCTTTATCTTTAGATACGAAGTATCCTACCATTGATTTTGAAGTAACCTGCTCTAAAGGAACATATATACGAACTCTATGTGTTGATATTGGAGAAAAGCTGGGTTATCCAGCTCACATGTCAAAATTAATTCGAATATCCAGTGGAGGATTTTCTGTTGATGAATCCTATTCATTGGAGCAAATAGAGAAGGCTATACAGGAAGAGAAAATAGAAGATAAATTGGTATCTATGGCAGTAGCGCTTCCAAATTTTGAAGAAGTTAAGCTTTCTAAAGAGGAAATAGTACATAAAGTATGGAATGGACAAAAAATCGAAGTAGATATACTATGTTCCTATGAAGGAATAATTAAAATCTTAGATGAAAACAGACAATTATATGCACTTTATGATAAAAAGATAAATGAGAAAATAGCTTACCCTAAAAAGGTTTTTAAATAAGGTGACGACTATGAAGGTTTACCATATTACTTATCCGCTTAAAAATATGATATTAGAACCAAGTATTATCGCTATAGGATATTTTGATGGTGTGCATTTAGGACATCAACAAGTGATAAAAAGGGCTTGTCAACTTGCTAAAAAGCAAAACCTACTTTGTGGGATAATGACCTTTCATCCCCATCCGAAAGAAATTTTGGGAGTGAATGATAAAATTGACCAATTAACGCCTCTAGAAAGCAAGTTGAAGCTGATTGAAGAAATGTATGTAGATTTTGCTTATGTTGTACATTTTTCTAAAGAATTTGCTTCTATATCGCCTAAAGTATTTATAGACGACTTTTTAATGAAGCTTCACGTTAAAGGTGTTGTTGTTGGCTTTGATTTTACCTTTGGTATGAAAGGCCAAGGCACTACGAAAACCTTGATGGAATATAGCAATGGCTGTTATATAGTAGAAGTGGTTGAGGCTTTATATGATAATGGAGAGAAGGTTAGTAGTACAAGGATTAGAGACATGTTATTGTCTGGGGAAATAGCAGATTCGAAACGTTTATTAGGTAGAAATTATTCCTTTATTGGTCAAGTCATTCATGGAGACAAAAGGGGAAGAACCATTGGCTTTCCAACTGCTAATATACAGCTACTTGAAGAATTCTTACACATTAAAAAAGGTGTATATGTAGTTAAAGTGCTTGTAAAGGAGCAGTCATACTTAGGAGTAATGAATATAGGCTATTCACCTACCTTTAAGGAAGATAGAAGTGCTCCAAGCTATGAGGTCCATCTTCTTGATTTCTACGAAGACATATATCATGAAACAGTAGAGGTTGAGTTAATAGAATTTATTCGTGAAGAGAAAAAGTTTACTGGCATTGATGAGTTAAAAAAACAAATATTGGAAGATATTCATCATGCGAAGCAAATAGTTATTGACGTGATAAGATAAATTCTTTACTTTCTTTAGAAAATTATGCTATACTTCTTTAAGTTAAGATAATATACTTAGCAATACACCTTTTCTCGGTTAAACGATTTCACCGACGTTATACTTGGACTAGGTAGTAAATAAAAAGGAGGTGAATTAGGATGGCCTTAACACAAGAACGCAAACAACAATTAATTGAAGAATATAAGGTTCATGAAAGTGATACAGGATCCCCAGAGGTACAAATTGCTATCCTTACGGAGAAAATTAATTATTTAAATGAACATCTTCGCACGCACAAGAAGGATCATCATTCACGACGTGGTTTATTGAAGATGGTAGGGAAACGTCGCCACTTATTAAACTACTTAAAAGATAATGATGTTCAACGTTATCGTGAATTGATTAATAAGCTAGGCTTACGTAGATAATAGCACATAAGATTAAAAAAAGCGGGATATTCCCGCTTATTTTACTTTTAATAATGAAAAAGCAGGAAATACTAAGAGTTATGTATAAGTTATTAATTGAAGCTTGAAAGGAGGAAAATTACACTATATGAGCAAAAAAATTTTTGAAATGGATTTGGCTGGTCGATCTTTAGTGCTTGAAACAGGAGAGTTGGCAAAACAAGCAAATGCAGCTTTTTTAGTTAGATATGGAGATACAGTCGTTTTAGTAGCAGTTACAGCATCAAAAGAACCTAAGAATTTAGATTTTTTCCCTTTAACTGTTAATTATGAAGAACGATTGTATGCAGTAGGTAAAATTCCAGGTGGATTTATTAAGCGTGAAGGAAGACCAAGTGAAAAAGCAATTTTGGCTTCCCGTCTAATTGATAGGCCAATTCGTCCATTATTCCCTGACGGATTTCGGAATGAGGTGCAGATTACTGCTACGGTAATGTCTGCAGATCAAAATGCTTCTTCTGAAATTGCAGCAATGATTGGAACATCAGCAGCATTATCCATATCAGACATACCATTTGATGGACCTATTGCAGGGGTAATTGTTGGACGAGTTGATGGGGATTTTATT
>JAENYW010000343.1 GCA_016841555.1 Tepidibacillus decaturensis | reverse complement strand
ATAGGTTTGTTCTAATAGAATAAGTTGCATTAGTTGATTGGGGAATGTCATTTGAGAGAAGGATAGTAGGTTATCTGCTCGTTTATATACTTCTTTTGATAAGCCTAATGAGCCTCCTATGATAAATACAATATGGCTTTTCCCATAGGTTGTAAGCTGATCTATTTCCTTCGCTAAATGTTCGGAGCTCCACATATATCCTTCAATTGCTAGGGCTATCACGTAATGATCCTGTTTAATATTGGATAGGATACGTTCTCCCTCTTTTTGTTTTATTTGAAGCATTTCTGCTTCACTTAAGCTTTCTGGTGCCTTTTCATCGGCTACTTCGATGATCGTTATTTTTGCATAGGCAGATAATCTTTTTTTATATTCTTCTATTCCTTGCTTCAGGTATTTTTCTTTTAATTTTCCTACTGTAATGATTGTGATTTGCAAATCTATCATCTCCTGCTAGCCATTTAGCTATATGTTACATCATACACAAAAAGTCAATAAGATAAAAGAAAGCTCGCTAATTTTGCGAGCTTTCAGACTAATGAAAAAAGTAAGGCTTCGGAGCAACGCAGAGATTGGGCTTTATCTACAAGCGATTATTATTGGTTATCTGGATATTCAGCTAGCTGCATGTCAAGTGATTGTAATTTTCCTTCCCGATAGAAGGTTACCTTGATTTTATCTCCAACCTGTTTGTTTTTGTATAAATATTTGCGTAATTCAGAGGAATTTTTAATTGGTTGATCATCTAATTGTACGATTACATCAAAGCGTTCTAATCCAGCAATGGCTGATGGGCCGAATTTTTCTAAATCGTATAATATTACTCCTTCTGTTACACTATCTGGAAGCTTTAATGTGTTTTGTCGGTCTTGTTGTGAAACTAAGTGAAGGTCGTATAGCTTCACTCCCATATAGGCTCGTTTTATTTTATGATACTGTATTAGCTGATCAATAACTGGCTTTGCATCGCTTATTGGAATGGCAAAGCCTAAGCCTTCTACTCCTGTTTCTGCTATTTTTGCACTATTGATCCCTATTACATAGCCATCAATATTGACTAAAGGACCACCACTGTTTCCAGGGTTAATCGCTGCATCTGTTTGGATAACTTCTGTTTCCCAATCAGTTTCTTCATTAGATATCGTACGATTCACAGAGCTGATAACTCCTACAGTAACAGATTGAGAGAATTTCAATCCTAGTGGATTACCAATTGCTATAGCAGGTTCTCCTGGCTTTAATGTGGTAGAATCACCTAATTTAGCTGCTGCATCAACATATTTATCATCTATTGCTATCACTGCAAGATCAGTTAGTTCGTCTGCACCTAATATTTCTGCCGCTACTCGCTTCCCATCGGCTAGAGCAACCTCTACATCTTTCGCACCCGCTATGACGTGATAATTGGTTACGATATAAGCCTTCCCATCTTTTTTATCAAAAACGACACCAGAACCAACGCCAGCTTCTACATTTTTTGTTTCACTCGTCCATAAATTTCTTTGCTCTTGAATATTAACAACCCCAATAACTGCAGGTTTTACCTGTTCAACAGCCTGGACAATCCCTGAGTTTACATTCACATTAACCTCTGTTGTTGTTGCTACTGATTCCTGACTCGGTATTTTTTGAGTAGGAATATCATCTGAAGTGATGTTTATTAAACCAGAATTAATCAAAGATGGCAAAAGAATCAGGATGATAAGCCCACCAATCATAGCAGAAATCAAGGAGTTTATTATACTAAATCCTTGAGGTTTTCTTCTTTTTCTCGAATCAAAATCGTCATAAAAGCCCATGATAATAAACAGCTCCTTCTTTTCCTATACGAGTTATCTTTCTTTCAAATTAATTTATCATATACTCGTCTATTTTTAAAATTAATGGCTACAATTAATAATATACAATAAATAGGAGGGATTCAAATGAGGAAAATAAGTAAATTACCGCAAGAAGTTGATATAATCGCCCAATTAGCCGATTTAAAGGAAATAGACTATAAAAACATGTTGATTTTAACCGCCTTGGTTGAATTATTAATTGAAAAAGGATTAATTACTCGCCAAGAGGTATTAAATAAAACGAAGCTATTAGAATTAGATGCTTTTTTTTCATCTGAGGTACTATAAATCTGTTAGCTTAATAGACAATCTTCTCTCTTTTCTTTTCTAATATTTCTAACGTTGTAGGTTTATTTGCAAATGTATCCATGATCTTAACGTCGTTTTCTGTGATGCCATTATCTTCTAATATGTTTTTAACCGTTAAGT
>JAENYW010000342.1 GCA_016841555.1 Tepidibacillus decaturensis | reverse complement strand
CATTTATTTTAAAGCGTTCTTCTCCGATGGTAAATGGAGATATGCTTGTAATAGGACTTAACCAATAGGACATTTTGTCACCCTTTCTATATGTAGCTTTTCTCCCTTTGATCATTATTCTGTAAAGAGAACAGTATCTCCTTTAAATGGAAAGCTAATTTCTTTTTACAGTAGATAAAGAAATATTCATCGATTAAAATAAGTATTTCCAGCCCAACTTTCTGTTAAAATAAAGGTATTAAAATTTCTTAAAGGAGTGTTCATTATGGCAATAGTAGAGGTAACGATAACACCTTTAGGCACACAGACGCCCAGTGTAAGCTATTATGTTGCAGAGGTACATAAGGTTTTAGAGCAATCTGGATTAACCCATCAATTAACACCAATGAGTACGATAATAGAGGGAGATTTACAAGAGATTATTGCTGTTATACAAAAAATGCACGAGGTTCCTTTTGAAAAGGGAGCATTAAGGGTATCCACTTCGATAAGAATTGACGATCGACGAGATATAGAGGCATCAATGGAGCAAAAGCTGAAATCGGTACAGGATAAAATATAGAAATGGTGAGGTGGTATCACCTCATTTTTTTTATGTTTTTGCTAATCAGTGATATAATTATTTTGCAGTATAGCGGATAAATATGGTATATTAAATGCCGAAACAAAAATATGTCAAGCTAATTATACATATTACTAAGGAAAAAGGGAGTTTACCATGTTTCTAAAAAAATTTGCTCCAGATTTATATGTTCAATCCATATATGATATTAAGCTGGACTTACTTAAAAAACAGGGGATTAATACAATTGTAACTGACTTAGATAATACCTTGGTTGAAGCAGATTCACCTGACTTCACACCGAAGCTGGTAAAGTGGTTGGACGATTTGCAGGAGCTGGGATTTAAAGTAATGATTGTTTCAAATAATAGTAAGCTAAGGGTCTCGAATTTCGCAGAAGCTTTAACAGTTCCCTATATCTATCGAGCAAAAAAACCAATAAAAACAGCTTTTATAAAAGCATTAAAGCAGCTAGAGTCAAAAGCTTGTGAAACAGCTCTTATTGGAGACCAGCTTTTAACGGATATTTTAGGTGGAAATCGAATGGGACTCTATACAATATTGGTTACTCCAGTTTCAGAAAAAGATGGACTTGGAACGAAAATAAACCGGCGTATTGAGCGGTTGATTGTACCACGAATGAAAAAAAGAGGAATGCTACCTTAGGAGGACAAATATTAAATGGAAGAAAAAAAATATTGCGAAGGCTGTGGAGCACCGTTACAGACAGAAGATCCTAAAAAAATAGGGTATATTCCCAATTCAGCCCTGGAGAAAGATACTTTAATATGTCAAAGGTGTTTCCGAATTAAACATTATAATGAAGTACAGTCTATTCAAATAGATGAGAATGATTTTTTGCAGATTTTACATCAGGTAGGGGATTCAAATAATCTAGTCATTCAAGTGGTTGATTTATTTGATATTGATGGCACCTTTATCACTGGGCTACCTCGCTTTATAGGGAAGAATCCTTTTATTATGGTCGCTAATAAAATCGATTTATTTCCTAAATCGACAAACGAAAGAAAGGTAAAGCATTGGTTAAGAAATTATGCTGGGAAGCATCATTTGTTTCCAGAGGAAGTTTTTTTAATCAGTGCAGAACAAAAAATAGGCTTAGAGGAAATAGCTCATTATGTTGCAAACAAACAAGCGGAGCAGGACATTGTCGTGATTGGAGCAACAAATGTGGGGAAATCCTCCTTAATCAATCAATTAATCCCTTTGTTAAAAGGGAAAAAAGAAGTGGAATTAACTACCTCAAGGTATCCAGGGACGACATTAAGCACGGTGAGTATTCCATTATCTGACGGTCATCATTTAATTGATACGCCAGGGGTTGTTCATCGTAATCGTTTTATTGAATGGGTTTCTCCAGATACCCTAAAATTAATTGCACCAAGAAAGCCTATTAAAGCAAAGGTATTTCAGCTGCGAGGAAATCAGACGTTATTTCTTGGAGGTTTAGCAAGGATCGATCAAGTTGGGAATACAAATAATTCCTTTATCTGCAATTTTTCTAATGATATTAATATACATCGTACCAAAATAGAAAAAGCAGATGAACTATATAAGCAGCATGTAGGAGAACTATTACAACCCCCTTCTAAGGAAGAGGCAGAGACTTTACCACCAATGACTAGGCATTCGTTTAAGGTAAATACCGATACAAAAAAGGATATCGTTATCTCTGGACTAGGCTGGATTACAATTGATGGAGAA
>JAENYW010000341.1 GCA_016841555.1 Tepidibacillus decaturensis | reverse complement strand
AATCCAAAGCAGGCTCATAGCTGGCATAGGTCGTTTGGGTAATTGGATTCTTTATTTCATCCAATGTATAACCCAAAGAAATTTTTGAAGATATTTTAGCTATTGGATAACCTGTTGCTTTTGAGGCAAGGGCACTGGAGCGACTTACACGAGGATTCACTTCTATTACATAATAATTCTCACTGTATGGATCTAACGCATATTGGACGTTACATCCACCTTTAATATCTAGTGATTCTACAATATTTAATGCAGATGAACGTAATAATTGATATTCGCGATCCGATAAGGTTTGGCTCGGAGCAACAACAATACTATCTCCTGTATGAACCCCTACAGGATCAAAATTTTCCATGTTACAAACGATAATTTTATTGCCTTCTTTATCCCTAATTACCTCGTATTCTATTTCTTTATATCCTAATAAGCTTCTCTCAATCAATACCTGATGAATCGGACTGGCATCTAACCCATTTCTTACTGTCTCTTCAAGCTGCTCTTGATTATAAGCAATCCCTCCACCTGTCCCACCAAGTGTATAAGCTGGACGAATGATAATCGGATACCCCACCTGTTCAATAAAAGCATAGGCCTCTTCCACATGATAAATAATAATACTTTCTGGTACCGGCTCTCCTATTTCATCCATTTGCGTACGGAATTTTTCTCTATCCTCTGATTTTTCGATGGTATCTACATTGGTTCCTAATAGACTAACATGATAATCTGCTAGTATTCCATCTTTTTCTAATTCTACTGCTAAATTTAAAGCAGTTTGCCCTCCTAGTGTTGCTAATAAACCATCTGGTTGTTCAATTCGGATAATTTTTTTCAAAAAACTTAGGGTTAAAGGCTCCATATATACTTTATCTGCGACCTCTGTATCTGTCATAATCGTTGCTGGATTACTATTCACCAAAACAACCTCAAGCCCCTCTTCCCTTAATGCTTGACAGGCTTGTGTTCCGGCATAATCAAACTCAGCAGCTTGACCAATCGTAATTGGCCCAGAGCCTATGACCAATACCTTTTTTATATCCTGACGTTTAGGCATGCCTCTTCTCCCCCTTTTTCTTGTCCATCATTAAAATAAATTGATCAAACAGATAGCTGTTATCGTAAGGACCTGGTGAAGCTTCTGGGTGATATTGTACGGAGAACGCTGGTGCATGTTTATGGGATAATCCTTCAACTGTTCCGTCATTCACAGCCACGTAAGTAAGCTTTAAAGGCGTGTGCTCCAATGATTGATGAGTAACCGTATAATTATGGTTTTGAGAAGTCATATATACCTTGTTCGTAAGCAACTCCTTTACAGGATGATTACCCCCGCGGTGTCCAAATTTCAATTTTTCTGTATCGGCACCATTTGCTAAAGCAAAAAGCTGGTGACCTAAACAAATGCCAAACAAAGGGATTTCGTTCTTGATGATTTCCTGTATGGTTTCTACTGCACCTTCCACATCCTTTGGATTTCCTGGTCCATTGGAGAGCATTACTCCATCGGGAGCTAATGCGGTTATTTCACTGAAATCCGTATCATAAGGAACTACGGTTACTTCACAATTCCTATCAAGTAATTCGCGTAAAATACCCTGTTTATATCCATAATCCACCAATACCACCCTTTCCCCTCTTCCAGGTGTTGTAAAGGGCTGTTGAATAGATACCTGCTTAACCTGATCCCTTTTTAACGGAGCGCTTAATCGTTTCATTGCTTCCTCTTTACTAAGCTCATTGGTTGTAAGTAAAGCCTTCATTGTTCCTTTTTCCCGTATTTTTTTTGTAATCATTCTAGTATCTATTCCTACAATACCAATGATATCGTGCTCCTTTAAAAAGTCATCAAGTGTTTTTTTACTCCGCCAATGAGAAGGATACTCTGCAAATTCACGAACAACAAAGCCAAAAACCCTTGGCTTAACCGATTCAAAATCCTCATGATTAATTCCGTAGTTACCGATTAAAGGATAGGTCATTACAACAAATTGTCCATAATAGGATGGATCAGTAAGAATTTCTTGATATCCAGTCATCCCTGTATTGAAGACAATCTCACCTATAGATTCCCCTGAACCTCCAAAAGCTTGTCCTGAATAAATCGTTCCATCCTCCAAATATAAGGTTGCTGTTTTATTACTCATTTGCTTGCTCCTCCTCTAATTCCCACTTCACCTTTCCATCCACAAGGGTTAATACAGGCCAACCGTTCAATTCCCAGCCAATAAATGGTGAGTTTTTCCCTTTTGAAAGGAAGGATGTGGCATCAAGTCTTTGTTTTTTTTCGAGGTCAATAATCGTCAAATCTGCTGCTAACCCTATTTCGA
>JAENYW010000340.1 GCA_016841555.1 Tepidibacillus decaturensis | reverse complement strand
AGTGATTTTTTTGAAGGATTTGAAATGGAAGGTAGGAGGTGCCCAAGGAGAAGGGATTGATAGCACAGGAGAAATATTTGCCATCACTTTAAATCGGATGGGGTATTATCTTTTTGCCTATCGTCACTTCATGTCTTTAATTAAAGGAGGGCATACCTATTACAAGGTAAGAGTCGCCTCAGAAACTATCAATTACCAAGGAGATGATTTGGACATATTAATTGCCTTTGATCAAAGAACGATTGATGTGAACTATCATGAATTGGTAAATAATTCGATTCTTATTTATGACTCGAGTAAAATAAAGGACCCTGTACTACCAAAAACAACGTATAGGGTTAACCATTGTCCAATACCTATCTATCATATGGCGAATGAATTAGGTAATCCAATTATGAAGAATATGGTGGCTGTAGGAGCTTCGTGTGCGTCAGTTGGACTTGATGTGTCTGTTTTTCATGAAGTGATAGAGGATATTTTTAGAAAAAAAGGAGAAAAAATTATCCAAGCCAACAAAGAAGCTATCCAAAAGGGCTTTGACTATTTTAAGGAGAACTATTCAACCATTAATCTACAGCTTCCTGAAAAAACAGGTAACAAAAAACAAAATATATTTGTGACAGGAAATGAAGGGGTTGGGTTAGGTGCATTAAGTGCTGGTTGTCGGTTTTTGGCTGCTTACCCAATTACCCCTGCAACTGAAATTATGTATACAGCATTAGCCCATTTTCCTAAGCTAGGTGGAAGAATTATTCAAGCAGAGGATGAAATTGCTGCCTGTTTGATGGCGATTGGAGGAAATTATACTGGAACTCGTTCTATGACCTCAACGTCAGGACCTGGATTATCCTTAATGATGGAGGCCTTAGGGCTTGCAGGTATTTCTGAAACGCCACTTGTCATCGTTGATGTACAAAGAGGCGGACCAGCTACAGGATTGCCTACAAAGACAGAACAATCAGACATAAATGAAATGATTTATGGCTCCCATGGTGAAATTCAAAGGATTGTAATCACACCTACAACCATTGAGGAAGCCTTTTATTATATCCATCATGCTTTTAATTTAGCAGAAACATATCAATGTCCTGTTATTGTTGGTACGGACTTATTTTTAGGTATGTCAAAAAAATCGATTCCCAATCTTGATTTTAAGCTGGTGAATAAGAATAGAGGTGCTTTGGTTAAGGATGAAAATTTATTAACCATGGAAAGAGATATGTTTAAGCGCTACAGCCTTGATACAGAAACAGGAATCTCTCCTAGATCCATTCCTGGGCAAAGGAACGGACGCTATGTGGCATTAGGCAATGAACACGATGAAACGGGATATGAAATCGAGGAGCAGGAATTAAGAGTAAAGATGATGAATAAACGTGCGAGAAAGCTAAGTTTTTTTGATCCAACCGTATTAGGCGTCTACGATTCAGAAGAGGAGCAATATGATACACTACTTATTGGGTTTGGTTCTACGTATGCTCAAATCAGTGAAACCTATCAGCAATTAAAAAATGACGGAGAACAGATTGCTCATCTTCAGTTAAAGATATTGCATCCATTCCCTAAAAATAAAGTAAGAGAAAAGCTGGAAAAAGCAAAAAGGGTATTAGTTATCGAAAATAATTCCACTGGTCAATTAAAACAGTTGATTCAACAAGAGATTGGCTTCCATGATAAGCTAAAAAGCGTATTAAAATACGATGGAGACCCTTTTACAGTAAAAGAAATAGTAGAGCGTGTTGTTGGGGAAAGGGTGATGATATAAATGGCAACGGAAAAGGATTTTAGAGTAAGTGAAAAGGCAACATGGTGTCCTGGCTGTGGAGATTATACTGTTTTGGCAGCCCTGCAAAAAGCAGCAGCTAACCTTGGATTAGAACCTGAGAATGTAGTAGTTGTTTCGGGGATTGGCTGCTCAGGCAAGATAAGTCAGCATTTCGGATCCTATGGATTTCATAGCTTACATGGGCGAGCACTTCCTGTTGCTACAGGGGTTAAATTAGCTAATCATGATTTAACCGTTGTTGCTGCGGGTGGCGATGGAGATGGTTATGGAATAGGAATAGGTCACTATATGCATGCGTTAAGACGGAATATTGATATGACATATATTGTGATGGATAATCATATTTATGGATTAACAACTGGACAAACCTCACCAACCAGTGAACGAGGATTTCAATCAAAGACTTCTCCAGAAGGATCGGCAGAAGAACCAATCCGTCCTCTGCAAACGGCAATTATGAATGGGGCTAGCTATGTTGCTCAAGCATTTTCTGGAGATGTTAAGCAAATGACTAGAATTTTTGAAGAAGGAATACAACATAAGGG
>JAENYW010000339.1 GCA_016841555.1 Tepidibacillus decaturensis | reverse complement strand
TAAGCCCAGCTTCAATTGTTTTTCCTAATCCTACTTCATCAGCTAAGATGGCTCTTCCATGCATTTCATTTAATACCCTTTTTGCTGTATCTACCTGATGAGGAAAGGGTGTTATTTTCGGAAGCTGGGAAAGACATTGAAGCTCATTAAAATCCTTTACCTGTAATGTTTCCTCTGCTTGATAGGCTAATTGAAAAACATCCCACGTATCCCAAGGGCCATCCTGATGATATGCTTGTTGAAGGTGAGGTATCCAATTCTGTTTAAAGTGAATGGGAACCGTTTGCTTTTCTGTTTTAATCAAATGGATTTTATCTTCGATAGACTTCACAGCGTTAAACACACCTTTTTTCTTTAGTATGATCGAAAATCAGAATTTCATTCTTAGTGAACTTATTCAGCTAGCTAAAGATCTATCTTCTTTTTATGATGGAACAAACTATTGTGCTTGTAGAAGGATCATGATAGATATATCATTGATTATAGATGAAGAGTTGAAAAGGAGGTTTATTATGTTGCTAAAACAGGAACTAATCGAAAGGTTAAAACGTTTACAGCAAATGATGTCAGTTCATGGACTAGATTCTTATGTTATTTCATCTGAAGAAAACGTCTGGTACTTAACCAATGTTACATACAAGCCCGAGGAAAGGCCATTTTTCATCATTGTACCTGCTAAAGAAAAACCTATTTTAATTGTACCTAAGATGGAGGAAAAACATCTTAGCAAGGTAATCATTGACTCTAAAATCATTTCCTATTGGGAATACCCATCTCCCGTGGGTGGTAACTGGTATGATATTCTGCAGAATACTTTAAAAAGATATAAAAGAATCGGAACTGAAACCTACATAAAGTCAAACATTTTGAGCAAAATCTATGCCACTGAGGTTGTTCATGTGGATTTAGTTGACGAAATACGAAAAGTAAAAAGCCCTTTTGAATTGAATCTTATCAAAAAAACTGCTAACTTAAGCGATGAATCCATGGAAAAAATATTTAAAAATGCCTATATGGGAGCATCAGTGTTAGAAGCTTTTTCACTCTCAAAATCAATTCAAACAAAAATGATAAAAAATAAAACATTCGATCCTATTACAACATCTCTCTTAACAGCAGTATGGCCGTCTCCTATAAGTTCTATGCCTCACAGTATTCCTAATTTGGACGACAGGCTTATCAGCGGTCCAAATATTGCTATGAGCTATTTACGTATTAACGGTTATGCAGCTGAATGCGAGCGAACATTCTTTTTAGGAAAACCTAAAAAGGAGGAAGAAGACTATTTTAAACACATGATGAACGCAAGAAATCAAGCATTACATATTTTAAAAGCTGGGGTTAAGGCTTCTGATATTGATGCTGAGGCAAAAAACTACCTCATTAAAAGCGGTTTTAAAAGCAATCTACTTCATCGAACTGGGCACGGAATAGGATTAAGGAATCATGAAGGGCCGTGGATTGCAGAAGGAAACGATGAAATTCTTAAAGAAAATATGGTCATATCTATTGAACCAGGTATTTATTTTGAGGGAGTTGGCGGATATAGACATTCAGATACAGTGTTGGTTAAAAAAGATGGTTATGAGCTACTAACTAAATTTCCCGTAGAACTAGAAGATGTAACGATTACAACCTCTAGTCTCATAGCTAGAATAAAAGGGAAAATGATTCAATTATTATTAGGGTTATAATGAGCTTAAAACGTAAGGGATGGTGTCGATGAAACTTTCACTACTCTTAAAGCTCAGGTCAGCTATACGAACACATTACATTATGAATATGTCCCGGTAAATCTGGATAAGATGTCTATCTTATGCATTATGGAACTTATCCTTTACCTGTGATAAAAAAGGGTTGACAAAAACGAATTAAACAAATAAAATAAGAATATGAAACCGGTTACAGAAATGTAACTATCTTTTATGAATATTGTGGAATCGGTTACATAAAGGGAGTTTTTTTATGAGTGCTACGATTAAAGATGTTGCTATATATGCAGGAGTATCTAAGGCAACTGTTTCAAGGGTACTAAACAAGAGTGGTTATGTAAATTCAGAAACAGAGAAAAAGGTGCTGGAAGCTATACAAGCTTTAAATTACAAGCCTAATGCCATAGCCAGAAGTCTATATAATAAAAAGTCTAGATCAATTGCTCTGATAATTCCAGATATTAATAACCCTTTCTTTCCTGAACTTGCTAGAGCAGTTGAAGACGTAGCTAATAAAAATGATTATACATTACTTTTATATAATTCAGATGATCAGGTACAAAAAGAAATGAATTATCTTGAAGATATTAAACAAAAATATATCAATGGAATAATTTGGGAAACACATACTTT
>JAENYW010000338.1 GCA_016841555.1 Tepidibacillus decaturensis | reverse complement strand
GATCACTTATGTTAACCTTATAATAACCGTTTCCAACTCCTTCAATTATATGAGCTGCTATCCTTACTGTTGAACCCTTTGATGATGTGCTTTGGGATTCATTCAATTCTATATTATCTAGTGTCGCTTCTTGATAAGCATTACCATATTCATCTGTGTATCCCATTTCATAGCCATCGGTTAATCCGTCACCATCTGTATCGGCTGTTGTTGTACTTGTTCTGATAAATTCTCCTGTTTCGATTCGCATTCCTGCCTTTTCTACTCTATCAGGAATTCCGTCACTGTCAGCGTCCTCTTCCTTTTTTATTTCCTCATAAATTCCTTGAAGAACAGCGATTGCATCACTTGCCGTTTCAAAGTTGAGTTCATATTTTTTACCATAGGTTTGTTGAGCTAATTGATCAAGTAAGGATTGATTCCTTGTTCTTCCTGTATCAATAGGGAATATCTTGATATTATTTTCTACCGCTTTATTTACAACAGATTCCAAGTTAATCGAAGAAAGATTATCTTCGTCATCCACGGGATATATGAGGGCTTTCCATTTACTATTATCTATACTAGCCAACTGATCTATTGCCTCATTTAAAGTGGAATCGGTGCTAATACTTTTTAATGTTTGATTACTTACGATGTCTGTATTGCCTGCTTGCAAATCATTCATAGCAGCATTGCCATAATTTAAGAAGGCTTTATTTCCATTTGTAAAAGCGGATGCTAATACAATATGCTTGATTTCCCCTCTTATCGTCGTAGGTCTGCCTGGGTCAAAGTATTTGCTAAAAGCCTCTATGAATTTTTCAATGTCGACCATTAAGTAAATACTAAAGTGATTTGTTTCTACGCTTACGTTCTTGTTGGTTTTATCTAAAGCTGTATTAGGCATTAAAACATATTTATGATTGTCTTCATCATACCATAATATGCGTAAATTCTCAGGTGCTGTCCCGTTTAGTGCTTCGTCTGTATAATGAAAGGTGATGGTTGCTGTATCAAAGGGATTGCTTGTTTGTATATTCGCTGCATGACCAATAATACCAACTGTGTTTTCTAAATTGACCCATAGTTTATTAGCATCCTTAATATATACCGTATGTGGTTCTAATGCTGGTCCAGTTATGTGTACTTCGGGAATAATGCCTATTTGCTCAAAATGCTCTTGTTTCTCCTCTATGATGTTAATGGTTTGTGTAAATCTTTCTTCATTATCTAGAATCCCATCGTTATCACTATCCTGTGAAAGCGGGTTTAATCCTAGTTCTACTTCCCTTTGATCACTAATGGTATCATCATCCGTATCATAGATGGTTGGATCCGTTTTATATTCATATACTTCCGTATCATCATTTGCCCTATCTCCATCCGTATCGGGATCATAGGGATTTGTTCCATACTGATATTCTTCGATATTCGTCAGATTATCTTGATCAAAATCCTCTTGATCATCAGTTATTCCGTTGTCATCTGTATCCGCCTTTATTGGACTGGTTCTTGTTGTTTCAACCTCATATAAGTCATTCAGTCCATCGCCATCTGTGTCAGGATTTAATTTATCTGTATGATAGTAATTTTCCGCTAAATCTACTAATCCATCGCCATCTGAATCTATTTTTAAGTTTTCTATGGTATATTCTTGTCCGTATAGCTGCAGGATGTTATGCGCTTTAAAATTAGCATGCTGTAAACTGATCATGGTTGGTAGAGTATTTCCTTTTTTCAGCTGTGCCATAGCTCCATCCCAGTGGACATTTGCTTGCTTCATTAAAATATCTGCTTTTTTCTTTGGTTCGTATTGCATTAAATTGTTAGCATCATCTATTGCTGCTTTCGTTATTTTATATTCACTGGATAGAATGTAGTAGATCGCCGTATAGACTTTATTAATAACTTCCTGCTCCAATGATTCATTTTCCAATAGCCATAAGAAGCGTTTATATATTTCAAATTCATGCTTGTTAATAGAATAATCGATCGGACGATTGATTAAGACCTTGCCATAAACGGATGCCATCAGATAGCTTGTCCGTAATTCTAACCAAGTCAGGTCCCTTAATTCAGGTATATCGACAATATGACCTAAATTATCCACGTTGTTATCATCATTGTTACTATCATCCTCATATACGTCCTCTGTTACTGAATAAACCTCTTCCGTTACACTATCTGGAGGGATGGTAATATCATGCTCGATTTTTTCCCCTACATATTCCATAATATCGGCAACATAGCCAATATCATAATCGATCGGATCATCGCTAAAGGTAGTGCTAATGCCAGGAATTCTTTGATTGGTATCAGCATCTTCTCCTGTCGCTAGAACTGGAAGAATCGTTTGTAAAAGGA